>NZ_JCACKG010000249.1:0-50933 GCF_059505265.1 Myxacorys chilensis
TTCCGTATACTTCGCTCAGTTTCTTTAGCAATCGCTCAACGTAGATTTCGACTTGACGAGGCGTTAACGTGGCACAAGCAATGGGTGCAATCTCGGCTTCCTTGGTTCGTCCGCACCACACTTCACCGGAGATCGCCACGAGGGGTGCATCCACCGCTCGACGATACACCTGCAAGACGGCAGAATAGCCTGCATGGGGCAACTCGGTTTCAAACTGAATCTGCTTCCTGCCTTCGTGCTGGCGAATCTGGGCAATTGTGTCTGCGGCTAAGGGGTCATCATCCATCTGAACCGTAATCCGTCCTTGTTCTGCCCAGCGTTTCTGATTGCGTTGTTGATTGCGCCGATCGCGGTGCCGCGCATAGGAGCGGCGATTCGGACAGACTCGTGAATCCCAGCAACCGTCGCCCTCCTCGCCGTGCCGTTGTTTCGCCTCCGTTGCAGGCAGTTTGGCACACAGGCGACACTTTTCCGGCAGGGCTTTCGGCATTACGGACTCCGCAGCGGGGCAAGTAACTCATCCACCCACTGTTGCTCCTCTGGCAAGAGTTTGGGCGGCGGAACAGGCTGATGGTAATCAATCCGCAGTTCATAGCTGGCTCGTTCGTAGACTCCGCCCAACACCGCTTGTAAATCCACCGCTAACTCTTCGTCATCTGATTTCAGGGGAAGGAGGAACTGGGGAATCGGTTCTTGTAAGGTGAAGCCGTACAAATCGGCAATCGGGCGACTCGATTCCCGGCTGACTAAAATTCGATAATCTGATTTCCCAACCGCACCTGTCATCGGCATCGGAGAGTTTCCTCGCAGTAGGTCAATTTCAACCAGATTAGAGAGACTTTTCAGCACCTTTTGTCGCTTTTTCTGGTACAGCGTTCGTCCTGCACCCGTGCGTTTGTTCTTGGGAGATAACACTTCGATGACAGTAATCACCGCATCCGTTCCTACTTCCCGGACTTCCAGATACCGTTCTCTGACTTCTTCAGGCATCGGCAAACGAACTTGCAGGGGACGAGTTTGAACTGCACTATGAGTGGGGTTGCGACCAGGAGTCAAGGGTGAAGTTTGAGTAGGAGAAAGCACCAGCGCATCTGGAATCCCTACCAGGAGTTCTTCATCGGTTTCATCAACATAAGTGCGCGTTTCGACATCCACATAGTATTTTGGACGCAGGTTAGGCGTAATCGCATCGGCGATCGCTACCATGAATCGGGTATGAAACGACGACCAAAACACAGGCTGTTCTAGATAGGGATTCATTCCCGGAAACGGCGACGGCATAGATGACTCTTAGCGCTGGAGGTGTTTTGATTTTACCGTACTTTTCATTTTGCTTCTTGGTGGATGTCGTATGCTAGTCATATTCCAGCTAATGATGATTATCTGTAATTAAAATCGGAGGCAATTTTGGAACCGAAGCTCAGAGTGATTCCAGAAATCCAAATTCTTCCCGTCCGTCGGGAGCCCCTCCACACTGAAAAATCGGTTTCAGAACCGAGTGATTTGCGGGAATTGCGGATTGAAGAGTTTTTGCAGGCGCGATCGCTAGCTCCCAGAACCCAAAACGCCTATCGCCAAGATTTGCAGCAGTTTCTCAATTGGAGCGATCGAAGCTGGGCAAGCGTAACGCCTCGCCAGGTCGCCCAATTCAAAGCGCATTTAATGCGAACGGATGGGGAGACAAATCAACGGGTCTTGTCAGATGCCACGGTGCGGCGGGTGTTGGGAACGGTCAAGAACTTTTTCGGTTGGATGATGCGATCTCGCTACCTTCCGTTTGATCCGACGACCGAAGTAGAGTTACCTAAACTGAGCGAACCTGAAGCTCAAAATCTGAATGAGACGGAAGTTGAACAAATCTATGGGGCGATCCGGCAAAGCTCGATGCCGGAGCGAAACCTAGCCTTGATTTCTATTTTGCTGCATGGCTTACGCGCCAACGAGGTTTCTGCTCTCAATTGCGAAGACTTCGATGGACGGCGGCTGAGAATTCGTCAAGCCAAAGCAGACAGCAAAGGATTCGTGCCTTTAACGGCAGCGGCGATCGAGAGACTAGAAACCTATTTGGCATGGCGACAACAGCAGGGAGAAGTGATTCAACCCGTCAGTCCCTTGTTCGTGTCACACTCGCGGCGCAATCGGGGACAGCGACTCAGTTATGAAGGCATTCGCAAAGTGGTGGATGCGCTTTCTGAGAAAACCGAAATCGATTTTTATGCTCATCGCTGCCGTCATACCTTCGCGACAAATTTGGTGCTGAAGGGCATGAATCCCTATCATGTGATGACGCTAACGCGCCACCGCTCGGTGCAAAGTTTTCGACGCTACACGAAAGCGGCAGACCAAGCGGCGGCGGAAGCGGCATTCTACGAAACAACAGGCACTTCGGCCCCGGAATGTGGGGAGAACGCTGGATTGAAAGGCAATATCTTGAACACCAACAACCGCTAAGAATAGCTTCATTGATTCGGAGGCTCCAAGTTCACCTGATCACCTCATGGCTGAATCCGACCACACCTATGCTGAAGCAGACGGTCATTGTGCGGCTGATTCCCACCCGTGACCTTGACCTCCGGGAACGATCGCGGCTGGGTTAGCCTGTGATAGACAGCCATCAAAGGGCGATGCGCCACTGCAATCATCGCTGGCGACCTCGACGAGCCGCTCATCGAGATCAACGGTTGATATATTCGAGGTTTTGCATCAAGCGGTGGCGGTGGCTGCCTGAACAGGAGTGTCCTAACCGACTCGAAGAGCACATTCATGTAAATCAGCGCTCGATGACCGTTGCTTAGATGCAGCAGCAACTTCATAAAGCATTGCTGTTCAACGATTCCTTGGTGCGATTGCTTAGTTCAATTTTCTTCAATTGTTGGGCAGGTGTTGCAGCCCTTCATACAAGCAGAGCAATTGTAAAAACCTGCCCTCGCAGAAAGATTCTTTTCTGGAAGCCGAAGGCAACGACGTTGTAGAAGTTGAGAGAAGCTTCCCATGACTCGCGATCGCAACCGGCTGATTCCGGTCTTCTAGCCAAGCAGTGTACTCGTCAGCGCGATCAACTTGAAACGGTGACGCTCAATCCCCTCAGCAAGCGGCTGCATTATCTCGTCGATTTAGTCTGAGCCCTTGACTTGGCTGATTTTGCCCTGATGCTTCAGATGCTGCCAAGTCGGGGGAATCTCAGCCGGATTTTGAACAATCATCGGTAGCCAAGCTGCACACGGATGCTGGTCTTCCAAATCCTGTAATTGCTCTCGTGCTTCGCGAACCGATTGATAAAAGGTTTGTCCTCGTGAAAATCGCTTTAAGAAGTGCATCAAAAACAGGTGAGCCACCGAATCAGGAACCGGTTCGCGCATAATGATCATCTGCGGAATTTGCAAGTCAGCGATCGCATTAGCAAGTCCTAAGCCATCGCACGAATTAAAGATTGCCAACTTTAATCCACGCGCGATCGCTTGGGTCAGTGCGGATTTGAGGTCAGCAATTTGTAGCCGCTGCTCTGAATTGATGCAGATATCCCCTGTTAATCGATCGGCTTGACTGCTACTGTGTCCTGCAAAAAACAAAATATCCCAGGACTGGTTCCAAAGGGTTTGACTCAACTCGTGTCGTCCGCGTTCTACTAGAAACGTCACGTCTGCCTCTAAAGTCGCTAGCGCCAATTGGTCTTGTTGCAAATCAATGCCACGACCGTCCCCGAAAATTGCCAGGATTCTCACTTGAGGATTGACATCGGTCTCTCTTGTGATCGGAACCGGTGACCGATAGACTATCTTGCTTAATGCAACCTCGGCTTGAGTATAGCGCTCGAAAAATTGCCAAGTCTGCCAAGGGAGTTGACGCAGTTGGGGCTGATCGGTTTGTAAAATGACCCGAATTGGTTGATGGCAGCTCAGCCGCATATGGAGTTCCTGCTCGATCGGGCGAAAGGAGTCAGAGGCAAGCCAGCGGTTCATTTCTCTAGTCAGACAATTTGCGGCTTCAAAACACTCTTCAAAGAACTCATCGCGGCTCACGTTTGTAACTTGGCTTGGAACTTCTAGGCGAGCGGCTTTCAAACTTCTGCGGTAGGCAGATTGCCACTCTCGATAGGAGTGGTCGATTCGTATGTTTGGAGGTAACTCACCAATACATTGCACCGATGGCAAAGCGGTTCCTTCTTGTAGAATTTGAAGTGTAACTGGAAATCCAGTCTCAAAATTTCCCTTGCCAATGTTAAGGATGACGACCATGCTGTGGTCAGTAGAGCGTGGAGCAAGGTCGTCGAGGACCGAGCGGATGGATTGAAGTTCCTGTTCATGTTGCTTCAATTCTTTGGCTTGCTGATTAAGCTGCGCGATCGCATCCCCGTAGAACTGAAGAAATTGACTGTGAATAGCGCTTTTGTCAATCTCTGGGTGCGCTCTTATTCTCACAACGACAATGCCATCACCTTTGTTTTCAATGCTCTGAATGTCTAGTTGGGACGATGGATGTTCAACTTGAACTCGTTGCAGGGATTGTGTCAAAGCTCTCCAGTCGATTCCGTTGCGAAAAATCAGATCAACAGTATCTAAAACTTCTCGAAATAGGTGAGTAAATTCTCCAGTTGCAAACTCGCCACTGCTGGGACGACGTTCGCGATCGTCCGTTCCAGGTTTTGGATGCTCTAGCAAGTAAACCCAACGACAATCCACCTGCTCAAGCTGAGTCGAACCATCAATATTCCAGGTTCCAAGACCACAAGCTCCAGTCATCTGAGCATAGCTAAAATCCGTTGCAATTGCCTGCGTTTGAGTGAGGTTTGCCCAGTCGAGACGGGCTGAGTGCAGGGTTGCATGGCTCAAATCTGCCTGTTGAAAATTGGCACAGCTTAAATCTGCTCCGATTAGGTTGGCACCACGCAAGGTTGCTTCAGCAAACGACTGACCGCGTCCATCACCACTTGTTAACAGATGACGCACCGCTGGCTGGCGCAAAATTGAGTTGCCCAGTCGCGCCAAGTCCAATTTTGCGTTTCGCCAGTGCGTGTGAGTCATCGTTGCCTGTCTAAAATCGCTGTTTTTTAGCGTCGCCCGACTGAAATTAGCGCGGGTAAGCGTGGTTGATCGAAAGCTCGTTCCACCCACAGCAGCAAGGGCAACTGCCGCATTAGTGATGCCGAGAAAGCGGGGATCTCTTGTCCAGCTTTTTGCCGCGATGTAGACACCCAGCAGGGCGACAGTCGCAGCAACAATTTCTGCCATCTTTGCCCCGACTAACGTTTGACTGATCACGCTCTGTGGGTTTGGATTGATGCCCAAGCTTATCAGCCCATCTCTGTGTCCAGACTGCTCTGCCACAATTGCTCCCGCGATCGACGCCGCGATGATGACTCCAGCGGGTGTATATCCGGCAATCATCTTGGCGCTGGTCGCTGCCAATGCCACCATCACAGCTCCGATTACGGCAACAGCGGCAATACCTGCGCCTGCGCTGCCTGCGGTTGGGTAGCCCGATCCAGGGGTCAGCACGATACCTGCAAGGGGGATGACAGCGGCAACCGTGATTGGAACGATAGCAGTGGCGCTGAACAAGCCTTTGTAGTGGTTAACGATGCCAAAAATCAGCAGCATCGCGACGTAGAACACGATCGAGACCCATAGCTTGGGAACGTCGAGCGTCAACTGATAGGCGATCCAAAATCCAGCTAAACTTGATAGAAATCCGGCAGCGCCTGTAAATCCTGACAGTCCCATGAGGAATAACAGCGCAGTCCTAAAGGGCAGTCCCGCTGTCGCGTTTGTGAAATCCGCGTCAGTTAAGTTTGCGCCTGTAAAATCGGCTCCTCGGATATCAGCATTCTGGAAATCTGCGCCTGTAAGATCCTGTCCTTTAAAGGATCGCCCTGAATACCGTTTGCTGCTCAAATGCCAATCGCTGGGTTGCATGGTTTGATCCTGAGATTGGCTAAAGCACAAAACTTTCCGTCACATTAGCTTCTTCAAGTGCGACGCGCACCCGGAAGCCTTCCCCGGCATCGGCACTAAATTTCCGTTGAATATATAAATCCTTGTGCCTTGCCGTGACTTCATAGCTTTGGTTGGCATCATCGATCAAAATCAACTTCAAGTCAGGAGGAAGATAGGGTTCATCACCTGTGGGATAAACTCGCAGCATCACGCCCATGCGCTGATCCGACTTTCGCACCAGCGCGATCGCAAGTGCCACAGTTTTCCCACTCACTTGCAGCCCTAAATCAATCAGCTTGACCCGTCGTGTGGATATAGCATTCCCTGGATCGATTTGCCAGAGGCTTTCTACAGCTGTCCAAAGTGTTTCATCATCCGTCGTCGATCGCAGCACCTCTAGTAGGGCTTGAATGGCAGCCTCATGCCCCTTAGCAATCGTGCCTAACTGCTTTGCGGCTCTGCGTTGTTCAATTGCATCGGGTGCAGAGGACACTTGCTTAATCAAGGCTGTAATCTCTGTTTCGCTCGTTCCGTCATTAGACTCTACAGATGCTCGCAACGGAATCGGATCTAAACGCAGCAATCTGGCTTGAGCTAAAGAGTTGATCGCCACCCATCCAGGTTCAAACTGATGCCGCAGCCAGTTCATCAAGGACACTCGTTGCAGAAGTGGCGTTACGGTCAACGCTTGCAATTCTTGTTCAATGTACAGTGCTTTCGCAATGCCTACATCAACTCGTCTGAGGGCATCTAAATAGGTGTGGTAGGTAGCAACCGGAACACTCAGGACATCACTCCATGCTTTTTCCTGTTGATGATAAGCTTGAATGTCTGCTCGCTGATGCGTCAGAGGTGGTGCGATCGCAAGTCCTAATGATCGAACCTCCTGCAACGGAGCCGTTTCAATTAGCCCCTCGTTGGCATCTCCTACACTCATCAAAGTGTCATAAATAGCTCTGGACAGGCGTTGACCTATCGGTTGCCGAAGATTGCACACCAACATCGGTAAAACGTGCCACGTCTCCGCCAGCAAATCTTGTTTAATGCCAGAAATTGTAGACGGAATTAACACATCGATATCACTCAAGAAATCTGTTTCTGGAGACAACACCATGACCGAAATTAGTTGCCACGGCTTTTCAGTCAGAAGATCGGGTTCTGACGATCGCACAATCATGACGTAACGGGGCGATGATGCTCCAGCTATAAATTGTTGGGCTGGCTCTGAATATAACCGTTGTTTGTCGAGTTCTGATAACGTTAGAGGACTTCGCACCATTCGTTGGAGTTGCCAGATTTCGCCCGCTTTGGGAGAGTCTAATGGAGGGGAAGCTGGATGCAGATTGCTAAAGTCGCTCACGATCAGGTACTTGCTTTGCGTGATGCTAAACATATTGCCTCTTTAGCGGATGGAGCGTCTACTTTACTTAAACGAATCAAGGGCTGAAAATTATAGAGATTCACCGAAACATATCCAGCCCACTTTTCTACCATTCTTCTGTGGAACGGCGACGAGTTCGCGGGCGTTGACCGTCTTGCTGCTGTTGTTGGGCAATGGTTTCACCCTCAAACTGACTGTAAGCAGTCACAATATGCTGCCGGACTTGTTTCCAGCGTCTACAAATCTCGGGTTGCTCGACTCCCAATTCACAGGCAATTTCAGATTGAGTTTTGCCCTGAACAAGTCCTTGCCAAATCTTTAGATAGCCACGTTTTGGATAGCGTTGATTCAGGTCAGTGATTATTTCCACGAATTTGAGAATCCAATCCGCCCGGTCGATCGCATCTAGTCCGTCGAACTCATCGATTAAAGTCTCTAATAGCGGAATATCTGTCCCTGGAAGCACTTGGTCTAAACTGTCATATCGGGAGTGGCTGTGCTGCTGACGGCAATAGTCAATGATGGCAAAGCAAGCGACCCGCATTGCCCAATGATAGAACTCGGTTTCACCTCCAGACCGAAAGCAGCCTTGCTGCGTGACGCGCCACAGTTTTTCATGGGCAGCTTGGACTGCATCTTCCCAAGCGATCGCGGTATTTCGAGTTTGCCTGCGAGCAATTGGATCGACACTCTTGCGCTCGATGAAGGTTTCGAGCCATTGCAGCACAGAAGCAGGCAAATCAGAGGAAATCATGGAGAATGCATCCTTACTGAGTAAAAACCACGCTATGTGTCGGTCAGAAAAATTGGCACAATCTGTTTTTGACTTTACTAGAAGTCTTTGCCGAGAGCATCCGTAGTCTAAAATCTTTAAACTCAGGGATGGCGTTACGGTTCAACGGACTGAGATGCGCTCGTCATCATTTAATTATCTACGCCAGACGTTCTTGAATCTGAACAACAGCGTGTTGGTGATGCTCAGTAGAATTTTTGGGAAAATGCAATATTTTGCGATCGCGGTTTCGTTAAAGAAAGCAGAGAGAAAAATTCCTCTCATTTGAAATGGCAGAGATCTCAGATTGCTTTCGATTGCGGCTATGAGTGAACAAAACCACCTTCTGATCCTCCCCTGAGAGATGAAAGTAATGTCAAATCTTCCTTTAAGCATCGACCAACTCAAAAAAGATGGAACGCTGCCAGCCATTCCAAATCCACCGATCTTAACCAGTCAAAAGTCAGGATGGAGTGACATTCATCTCGCCCATTTCCGTCAGCCTGCTTGGGAATTACCTGAGTTCTTCGTTTTGCAGCACTGCATTACGCTTGTCAGTTCAAGCCAACCTGTCGAGGTCGAGTTTGAGGTAGAAGGTCGGGCACGCAAGGCGCGGTATTGCCCAAGTGATCATAGTTGTATTGAATTATTTCCTGCTAATTTACCCTATAAAATTCGCTTGCTCAATGAGGTTACGTTCACGCATTTCTATCTCGACCCGACGTTTGTTTCTCAAGTGGCTTACGAGAAAATCGACCCTGATCGAGTGCACATCTTGTTTGAGCCGAAGAGAGCAGACCCTGTAATTTACAGTATTTGTCAAGCCCTCAGAGCGAACTTGGACTCAGACGGAGTCGGCGATGGTTTCTATGGCGACTCAATGGCGATCGCGCTGTCAGCCCATTTATTACGGCATTACGCAACTCGCAATCACCAACTTCGAGAGTATGAGGATGGCTTGTCTGCTTACAAGCTGAACCAAGCGATCGAGTACTTCCATGAGCATTTAGGCGAAAAACTATCGCTAAAAGCGATCTCGCGTGAGTTGAGAATGAGTCAATACTATTTCTGTCGTCTGTTCAAGCAGTCTACCGGAGTCAGTCCCCATCAATATCTGATTCAACAACGGGTAGAACGGGCAAAGCAGTTATTGAGACAACCGGAGCTAACAGTGACTCATATCGCAATCGAGTGTGGATTTGCAAACCAGAGTCACTTTGCCAAATACTTTCGCCAACACACAGGGCTTACACCTCAGCAGTTTCGCAAGATTTAGCAGGCAATCGAGAAAGTGCAATATTTTGCGGTTCCTGCGGAGTTGCGCTTTGTGCTAATCGCGGTTTCGCTAAAAAAGGCAGAGGAAGAAATTTCTCTTATCTGAAATGGCGGAAATCTCAGATTGATTTCGATCGCGGCTATGAGTGAACAAAACTAGCTTCTGATCATCCACCGAGAGACGAAAATAATGTCAAATCTTCAGCTTTTGAGCGTCGATCATTTCCAACAAAATGCGACATCATTAATCATGCCGAATCCACCTCTCATGACGAGTGAGCGGTCAGGGTGGAGCAGCATTCAGCTAGCGAATTTTATCCAGCCAGCTTGGGAGTTACCTGCATTTTATAGTCTTCAGCATATCATCATCATCGCAAAAAACCGTCAACCCGTTAATGCAGAACTTGTGATGGAAGGTCAGTTATGCAGAGTGCAATATCACCCAAATGACTATATAGACGGATATATTGAAGTGTTTCCGGCAGGTTTATGTTCTCAGATTTGTTGGGATCAAGAGATTGATTTTACTCACTTCTATCTTGACCCTGCGTTTGTTGCTCAAGTTGCTCATGAGACGGTTGACCCTGATCGAGTTGAAATCCAATTTGAACCGAAGAGATCGGACGCACTCGTTTATCAAATTTGCCAAGCACTGAGATCTGATCTAGATACTGGCGGGAGTGGAAATGGTTTCTATGGAGATTCGATGGCAACAGCCTTGGCAGCTCATCTACTGCGACGCTACTCAACTCGCAGACTCACCTTTCGAGAGTATGAAGACGGACTATCTAAATTCAAATTGAAGCAAGCGATCGAGTATATCCACGCTCATTTGGGTGAGAATTTGTCGCTGGCAGCGATCGCTGACGAGTTAGATATGAGTCAATACTATTTCTGCCGTTTGTTTAAGCGATCGACTGGAATATCTCCTCATCAGTATCTGATTCAACAACGGGTAGAACGGGCAAAGCAGTTGTTGAGGCAACCGGAGCGAACTATTACTGCAATCGCCCTAGAGTGCGGGTTCTCTAACCAGAGCCATTTTGCAAAACACTTTGGCAAGCTTGTGGAAATATCACCGAAACAATTTCGTAAGCAGTAGCAAGATCTTGTTCAAATTCGCAAGATCATGTCTGACTGTTGCGATCGCGTCTGGTAGGATTTGCCTAGAAATCTACATCCCTATTGTAAGAAAACTGCTCGTTAGCAACAAACATCTTTGAAGAACAGCCCAATCGCAATTAGTAACTCAGGTTGACCATTCGATAACTCTCTTCAATAAGCATCTACAGCCAACGCTGAGGGATGCGATTGCGCTTAGTTAGCTTGGTCTGACAATGAACTTTTCGATCATTACATTCCCAGAAAAGAAGCTATGAACTTTAGAGTACAGAAACTTGCCTTTAAACACGGTAGAAATACTTTCAAAAACTTTGTAGTTACTTTTACTATTACTATAGTTCTACTGTTACTTGGTTACCTGTTCACAGCCAAGTTGGTCCTGGCATTCAAACCCGACGAAGCAGGACATCTCGGTATTACGTCAGCAGCAATGCTCAGTATTGCAGAACCTGTAGGAGGTGTGAAGTTAAAATTTTCTCGTCAAGCTCGCGCAGAAATTCGCGATGCTAATATTTCTACCGACTCTCTAACTGGTGATGCCTGGGTCGCGGAGAAGCACTTTGATAATGAAGAATTTCCTGCTGCGACAACACGCTTACTGAATCTCAAAAGCTATATCATTGGTCAAATCACAAGTCCTTCACCCAACGGCAGAAATGCACGAATTGCTTTGGGAGGAACGCTACATACCATCCAAGATTTTTATACTCATACTAATTGGGTAGAGATGGGAAATACAGGGATTGACATTCGGCTTGGTCGCACCACAATTCCAAAACCACCTGTATCCCTGCAATCCTCCCCGATAAATGACCCAGGTGTGCTGCTCGCTAGAGTGCCTCATCTAACTTCTGGATACTTTCTTCCACCAACTTTTTGCAGTGCTCCTCCTGGTAAAACTCGGCATGGTTGGGATATTTGTCCCAATGGTCTAAATAAAGATGACTCCAGCAGACCTAGATATATGCAAGCGCGAACTCTTGCCGTCTATGCAAGTCAAGATTTTATCAATCAAATTCTCAAAGCTCCCGGTGTAGCTGGTAATGCCAGAGCAATCAGAGCTTTGATGGGACTTTGATTCAGTTCACAAGCAATTTGCCGACTTAGCTCTTTCCACTTCTAATTCACCTGTGTATTACTTATGGCAACTCCAACTGAGAAGAATTTGGGTCTGATTCCGCAGTCGATTAAGCCCATCCTAGAAGCAATCAAATCCACTATTAGCACTCAGGTTTTAGATAACTTGCCCTTGTTAGGTGGATTGAGTCTCAAGCCGTATGCAGAGCAATTAATTACGGAACAAGTTGCGGAACAAGTTGAGCAACGCATTCTTGATGAACTCAACAAAACTCAAGATAAAAGCACCGCAGTAATTCAAGAGGCTCTCTATAATGCGCTTGGACCTGGGGGCTTAAATTTACTCGTTAAGCTCAACGGAGATGCCCAGCCTGAAGCAGGTAATGGAGATGCCCAGTCTGAAGCAGGTAATTATGTTTCAGTCCCGTTTCCACCTGACAGCAGTAAAATCGAGTTCACATTTAAGCTGGGTAAAATTTTTAATAATAGTGTCCCCCTCGGAGCTAGTTCGGGCTTGCCTAGCGTAGGGCTGTCGCTCAATGGTAGTGTCACTCCGACGTTGGACTTGGGCGTGAAGGTTATTTTAGGTGTAGATGCAAGTGGAGTGTTTATTGATGTTGGAAATCAAAATGAAATCGAAGCTACACTTACAACAACCTTAAAAGATGCCAACAACAAACCCTTGGAACTAGGGGGAAGTTTAGGTCTGTTTAAAGTGACGGCAAAGGACAATGACAGTAAGATAACCAGTAAATTTGCTGCGGACATTACAGGTAGCACAAAACAAGTCAGAGTCACTGACATCAAGAATGATATTAAGGTCGCGAGTGATCCAACGCTAACTGCAAGTGGAGACTTAAAGCTAACAATTGAGGCAAAAGCCGTTGATTTTCTTCCCTCCTTAACGACTGATTTCAGTATCTCTGGATTGCAATTCGATCGTAAGACCGGACTTACACCCCCCACAACTGAATTGAAGAATGTTTCAGTTAATTGGAGAACATTTGCTGATGAAACCCTTGGAGAGCTACGAAATTATACCAAGGTGTTTACAGATGGTCCCTTAAAACAGATCAAAGACACTGAACTGCCAATACCACCCAAAACTAAGCTTATTGATCTTGCTAGAGAATTCGATCTAACCAAAGGCTCAACGATCACACCTTTTCTTGACGCGATCGATATCCTCGATCAAACTACTAGCTTCATTAATGCCCTAGGTAAGCCGCTAGATCTCGGAGATTTTAAGATTAATGGTCTAACCCCTGAACAGACGCGCTCCCCATCCATCCTCGACCAAATCAAAGCCCCTAGTCCGGCTGCTCTGGCATTTGCAGACCCGAATCAAAGACTTGCGGCTGCGATCGCTCCAGATGAAGCAATCAGTAAAATCTTAAAGTTTTTCCCAGTTCTTGAAAACCCATCGCCTTTTGTTCAATTATTACTGGCAGAACAACCAAAAGAGCCGATTAACTTACTTGATTATCAGACTCCACTTCTATCACTTGATGCAGGGTTAGCCCTTCCACCAATTTCAATCTTTGGACCGATAGTTCTTCTAATCGGTGGGAATGTCGGAGTAGGTGCTCAACTTAGATTCGGTTACGATAGTAAAGGGTTGCAAGAATACAAAGCAAATGACTTCAAAGATCCAACACGACTGCTTGACGGATTCTTTCTAGGTAAACCGAACACTGATTTAGACAAAAAAAAGGATAAAGAGTTCGCGCCAAACTTTCTCTTATCAGGAGAAGTCGATGTCTCTGCTGGCGTGAGTGTTGGGATCGTGACGGTTGCCGCAGGAGGTGGTGTTTTTCTAAATGCTGGAGTCGGACTGAAGGAGCCAAAGACATATTTAGAACAGGTTGCAGATCCGTTATGTGCTTTAGAAGCTTCTGGCGAACTTGGAGTTATCGCTTTTGCCTCTTTTAAGCTAGGTTTCGGCTTCTTTAGCGTCACTAAGCGCGTTGATTTAGCAAGAGTGCGTCTGATTGACTACTCATCAGGCAATTCATTATGCGATGGAAAGTATAACTTCCAGAATCCGCCCTTGAGCAAAGAAGCGCGAGATAAATTAGCTGGACAAGGAGTGATCGAGCGAGATGGTACTAACGGTGTCGATATCATCAAACTGACAGCAACAGAGCCATATTCTGTTGATGACCCTGTTAAGGACGAAGGAGGTACACCCCTCAATAGAGAAGTGCTTCTATCAGGTTTAGACCCTGCGGATAAACCCTATAAAGATGTCAAATTAATTGTAATCAACGCGGGGGCAGCAGACGATCTCGTTGAGTTCGTTGATCAACCTGAGCTATCACTGTTAGGTGTTTTGACTAGTAGTAAAGATATTGTCGCCAGCGGTCAACTCAACGGAGATAGTGGAAACGATACTCTAATTGGCGGTTCTGGATTCGACTTCTTCAATGGTGGTCAAGGAAACGATATTCTAGATGGTAGAGGCGGAATTAACACAGCAGTTTATGCGGAAGACCCCAGTCTTAAAAATGATACCCAAACAGGCGTTGAAGTCAATCTAGAAACTGGCTTTGCTAGAGATGGTTATGGCACTCAAGATACTCTAATCAACATCCAGAATGTCGAAGGCTCTCGATATAATGACATCCTGACCGCTAAATCCTCTGGCAGCGTTCTAGATGCTGGTGCTGGAAAAGATGTACTTCAAGGCGGAATCGGAAATGATGTATTGCTGGGTGGAGAGGGAGCCGACACTATTGACGGCAAAGAAGGCATAGATGCAGTTAGCTATCTCTATTCCAACGCCTCAGTTTACATCAATCTATCCAATCAAAATACTGCACCTCGTTCTCCTAGCTTTGGAGTTGTGATTCCTCCTTTACTGGCGAATCGTGGGTCAGGTGGTGAGGCAGAGGGTGATAGCATCTTTAATGTTGAAAATGTTCAAGGTTCCGTTTTTAACGATGTATTAGTTTCTGGGGAGCAGGGTGGGAACGTCGATGGCTACTTGGGCGATGACGTAATCTATGCTGGGCGTGGAGCCGATATCTTGGATGGCGGTATGGATGATTTGAGCAATGGAGTCGATAAAAATTGGTTGTCTTATCAGCTAGCTGATGATGGAGCAGGAGTTCAAGTTAACTTAATGACTGGCGGATCGGGTGGGTTTGCCAAAGGCGATCAGATTAAGAGAAAGCAAGACCCTAGCAAGAGCAAGCCAGACCCCGACAATCCGACGGAAGTAATTCGGTTGGATTACAGTTCATTCCTCAATCTAGAAGGTTCTAAATATAGCGATCAGTTAGATGGAGACAAACAAGATAATATCTTGCGCGGATTAGCTGAAGATGACGTTCTCAATGGGCAGGATGGCGATGATCTGCTCATTGGAGGAGAAGGAGCAGACAAGTTAGATGGAGGAAACAATAGCAGCAGAGAATTGCAATCACTCACAAATGATCTAACAGGCGGAGGCGATACTGTTAGTTATGCTGAGGCAACTAGCGGTGTCACTGTTAATTTGAGCAATGTTGGTAGCCGGGGAGAAGCAACGGACGATACCTTTAACAACATTGAAAATATACTGGGTTCTGCCTATGGCGACGTGTTAATTGGCGATAGCAAGGGTAATGATATCAATCCTGGTTTCAGTAATGGCGAAATTGACTATGTGTCTGGTGGTGATGGAACCGATCGACTGACGGTTAACTACTCGCTCAATGATTATGGCACTGCTGGTGTATCTGGCGGATTTAATACTGGTATCCTGCTCCGAAATGATCCAAACCAAACCCTACGCTCTCAAATCAATTTCAACACTGCCGACATCGAACGGCTTTTGATTATTGGTACGAGTCAAGACGATAACTTGTTTGGTGGCGACTTTAACCAAAAAGGCTTAGGTGATGTCTTTTTTACTGGAGCCGGAAATGACACGATCAACAGCGGTTTAGGGGATGACATCATCGATGCTGATGATGGCAACGATACTCTCATTGGTACCAGTCAGATTCCATTCAAAATTGACCTAGCCATGCGACCATCTCAATTTATTTTCAACGATAGAAATGGGAATGGTGAGGCTGAACCCAATGAACCAGGCATTCCAGGAATTACTATTACACTCCAGAAAGATGGGCAACCCATTCAAGTCGTCACATCAGATGAATTCGGTGCTTTCTCTTTCGGTTCACTGCAAGACGGGAACTATAGCATCACTGCAACCTTACCCAAAGAATTTAACTTCACTACTAAACCGCTTCGGTTTAAGGTTCCCGCTGAGGGAATTAGAAGCAGTTTTTCAATTGGATTGCGAGAGATTTCAGGTGATAAGGACAGCCTAACGGGTGGTCGAGATGCAGATACGTTTGTGCTTGGAGATGAGAATAGTACCTTTTACGTCAATTCAGGCAATAGTGATTATGCTTGGATTAAAGATTTCAATTCCACTGAGGGAGATAAAATTCAATTGCACCGCTGCATTGACGATTTAGTAGAGGGCAGAAATTATTATCTCAGGGAAGCGCCAGAAGAATTCTCAGCGAAAGTTAGAAATAGTGGAAATCCTGAAATAGTTGCTCTCTACGCTGGAAATCCCGATGTCTTAGCAGGCGCAGGCACTCTACCTGCCGATCTGATCGCGGTTATCCAGGGTCAAGGATTGGAACGGCTCGGTTCTTATGGTTTCATCGATCCCTCAAAGAATTCACTGTTTACGCTTGTGGGATTGCCCTGCCCTACTCCTCCTCCTGTTCCACGTTGATTAACTTCAAACTATAGAGCAGACTAATCAGCAATGTGCTGTCAATAGATCGTCTACTTTTTCATCAGATCTAACGTTCACCTCATTCGTGTTGTAGAGAGCTTCATGGTTTTTCAAGTCACGCAAAACAGCGATCGCACTCAACTCCTAAGTGCTATCCAAAACGACACAACTGGTCTAGAAGGACTGAGCCGATTCAATGTCAGCCTGATCGGTGATGGTCGCGCCTTTGGCTCCTTCAGCAGCGATCCTTTTAAACTCGGCACTGGAATTGCTCTTAGTACTGGGCGGGTCAGTGATCTACCCGGTATTAATACTGCCGATGGTAGAAACATTTACGCAGGTGGTCCAGTTGCAGACTTCATGAAAGACTTAAGTACAGACTTTCCTCCGATTGCTCCAGAAGGAGATCCACGAGGAGAGGAGGGAGACAAGATTCAACTCAAAATTGATTTTTTCGCGGATGACCGTAAAGATACTTTATATTTTCAATATGTTTTCGGATCTGAAGAATTCAAAGAATTTGCGGGAAGGTCATTCAACGATCAATTCTCACTCTCATTGAATGGAACTAACTTTGCTACTCTTCCGGGTGGTGACCCAAATGACAAATTAGTCACTATCAACAATCTCCTCAATTCTCCTGCCGCCAGTGGCAAGCCCTATTACATTGATAATCCCGTCAATACTGGACCTGCTAGCGACCAAACCCGTTTAGATGGTTATACCGTTCCTCTTACTTTTCAAGCTCCCCTACAGAAAAACAAAATGAACACTCTGATCATTGAGGTCAAGGATGTAGGTGATGGGCGGTATGATTCTGCTGTATTTATCAAAGCAGGCACTTTGGGAACTCGTCGCCCTCCGGATATTGACGGTTCAGGAGTACTCGTCGTTGCTAAGGAAGATATTTACAGCACAGTCCAAAGTACGCCTCTTGTCATTGATGCAAGTAGAGGAGTCTTAGCAAATGACGCGAATCCAACTTCTGCTACTCTCAATGCAACCTTAGTTACTTCCCCACAAAATGGCTCTTTAGCTTTGAACACAGACGGTTCCTTTCGCTATACTCCAACACCCAATTTTATTGGCACTGATCGCTTTACATATAAAGACACTACCTCACTTGGAGAATCCCTACCCGCAACAGTCACAATTGAGGTGATTCCAACTCCCACTCCAACCCCAACCCCCACTCCAATCCCAACTCCCACTCCAACCCCAACCCCCACTCCAATAACAGACATCATTGGCACACCGGGGCGGGATGTCTTGGTTGGAACAAACCTTGCCGAGCGAATCATTGGACTTCAAGCTGGTGACATTCTTACAGGTGGCGGTGGCAAAGACCAGTTCATTTACCAAAACATCAACGAGGCGGGCGATCGCATTACTGATTTCACCATTGGTGAAGACAAAATTGTTCTCTCTGGTGTCTTTCAAAGCATCAACTATTACGGCTCAAATCCGATTACTGATGGCATTATCAGCTTCCGTCAAGCCAACGTCAACTTAGCCATACTTCAGATCGACCCAGACGGTCCTAACAATGCTGCATTTAGACCCGTCCCCTTCATTTTGTTTGACAACATCTCTGTGGATGATTTGAGCAATCCTAGCAACTTCATCGTTTGAATCCGACAGCAACCTTTAAGGAGTGATGAGAAAATGAACAAAGTTCATTTATGCATTGTTGGCAGTTTGTGTACATTGAGCATTGTCACTCAGCATCGTCAGGCTTCAGCAGGAGAACTTGGACCCATTCTGGATAATAGTTCTGAGAGCGAACCTCAAGTCACATCGGTTTCTCAACTCTCAGACGTACAGCCAACAGATTGGGCATTTCAGGCACTGCAATCTTTGGTCGAACGCTACGGCACGATCGCAGGCTATCCTGACAAAACCTTTCGCGGCAATCGCGCCATGACCCGCTACGAGTTCGCGGCAGGACTTAATGCAGCCCTCGATCGCGTAAACGAACTGATTCAAGCAGGGTTAGCCGATAAAGTTCGTCAAGAAGATTTAGCCACACTGCAACGCTTACAGGAAGAATTCAAGACAGAATTAGCCGCGCTGAAAGGTCGAGTAGACGCTTTAGAATCTGGAACCGCGAAACTAGAATCTCAGCAGTTTTCCACCACGACGAAGTTGCGCGGACAAGTGATCTTTTCAGTCAATGGCGGAACTCAAGCAGGTGACTCTGCAAACCCAGTTTTCTTACAGCGATCGCGCCTCAATCTAGAAACCAGCTTCAGTGGCAAAGATTTGCTCCTCACTCAACTGCAAGCAGGCACACCGAACGCCGACGCCGCAGGATTTCTACAGCAAGAAAATCGGGCCTTTAACGATCGCTTTGTGCAACTTAGAGAAGCTGAGATTCAACGACGATTTGAGCGCATTTTTTTTCCTCTAAGTTCTTTAGGCGTGACATTGGATGATTTAGGAATTGGACTCGCGAGATTCCAGACCGTCGATGAAGTTCGAGATGCCTATGCTGGAATTATTGCAACGCTTAGTCTCGAAGAAGGGGCCTCCCCATCAGAAGCCTTGAGCCTTCGTCAGACTTTGCTCCAAGGCATCGAATCGAGTCGAAGGGTCAGCCGCTTTTTGCAAACCAATAGCGCCCTCGATTACTCGAATAACGTAACTTCTGGCTTAAGCGTCAATCGCCTCAGTTACACCGTTCCCATCTCTCAAGATTTACAAGTCTCATTCTTTCCTCAAGGTTACATTTCCGATTATGTAGATTTCAATCGGTACGCCAACAACCGCGCCACCAATTTCTCAACCTACGGACTGGTCAACAATCAACTTCTCCTTGCCAATGATGCACCAGGTGCAGGAGCCGCACTTCACTGGAATCCTGGTCAAAGCTGGTTCACCTTCAATGCCGCTTACCGAGCAGAGCAGTCAACCCTGACAACGTCCACTTCGGTATTTGATAGTAACACTGAGCGGGGCGGCATTTTTGATGCTCCAAATCTGGGTATCGTTGAATTAGGATTTGCACCCTCTAAAGCCGTTGCCATTCGGCTTCAATATAGTGGTGGCACTCAAGCAGGCAGCCGATATGAGGTTTTAGGAGCCAACCTGGAACTGGCGTTAGGCAAACATTTAGGATTATTTGGTCGATTTGGGTATGCGTTTAACTTTCCTGGCGATGTTCAAGCGATCGCTTGGTCAGCAGGACTTGCGTTCCCAGATACTTTTAGAACAGGCGATTTAGCTGGAATTTCTGTCGGTCAGCCCCTCAGTTTACAAGATGACTTACTTGGCTTCTTTAACGCAAAGCAGACAAACTACGAAGCGTTTTACCGCTTTCGAGTGAATGACAGTGTATCTATTTCTCCAGCCTTTCAAGTCATCACCAATCCTAGCAACCTCAAGGGTGACACCATTTTTACAGCAACTCTCCGAACCGTCTTTTCCTTCTAGCGTTTTCTGACGTGTCTCTACCAAAAAACTCCCTTTGCGAGAATCTGGATGGAGAGATCGCTCTGTCACGAAAGAATTGGCACTCCAGACTTTAGGGAGCGACAACGGGGCTATGATGCTTGCTGAAGAGGTATATTGCTCTGGAAAGTGTCAGAATTAAGACTTGAATGTTGAGCGAGTGCAGCCGTTAGAAGTCATGTTTCAATCTGCTGAGTCGAAATGATTCAGAAAGCTTTCTTATTCTTGTCATTCAAGCCTTGTTTCTCAGGTTGTTAAGGATTCAATTTTGACACTTTCTCTGGAAGATGCATTGTTCGCCCTGAAGATCGAGCTCAGTGAAGAGGAGTGCAAACAGCTAGAGGAACCGTATCAGCCGCATTCGGTATTAGGACATAGTAGCTAGCCTCAGGATTTTAATCCACCATCCTAAGCGTCCAGCAAGGCCTCTAACTCCTTCAGCAATCGTTCTGCTTTTGTGCGCGATCGCCCGGTTAAAGAGGCTTTAGAAAGACGCTGCATCACGGATTTAACGCGGCTCGAAAACGGCTCAGCTTGATCCGCGGATTCTGGACTTTGTTCTTCACGCCAAGTCTTAACCGCTTCTGTGATTTGATCACGGGACCAACCTCCTGCGATCGCTTGCTCGAGCAACGCCTCGCGGGCTTCCTCATCTGTGATTCGAGCGAGCAAACGCGCTTTTGATCCTTCTAAGTGGCCTTGCATAATCGCAGTTTGAATGGACTGCGGAAGATTGAGCAGTGGCAAAAAGTTGACCCGAAATCCTTCAGGCCGGTAGCGTCCGAGTCGTTCAAATTTACGCTCGACAATGGCCCAATACGCTTCAAGCTGTTCGAGGGGAATCGTCGCTAGGAGGCTATCTTTGCGGGGAGGGCGGTGCGTTCCATCGGACTGACGATTGCGGGAGTTCCAGCTAAAGAGGGCGATGACTTGCTCACGAGACAGCGATAATTCAAGCTCTAGCGATCGGAGAATGCCGTGAACGGTTTCTAAATCGTTAAAGTCCCGTCGCTTCAGGTTTTCTTCAAGCTCAAGATCAAGCGCTTCAGCCGCATCGACCTCAAACACGAGTGCATCTACCCATTCAATCTTTGCTTGTTGACACGCAAGATAGCGAGTTCCGCCGGCAATCAGCTTATATTTTCCTGATGCGGTAGGGCGGACCCAGAGAACCCCTCGAAATCCAGAGGAGCGAAATGTTTCTACAAAAGAACGGACTAATACTTCATCATGGGACTGTCGGACTCGATCGCTAATTTCAATGTCTGATAAGCGTAATCGGATGACGGCTTCACTGCCGTTTTTCTCAGTCTTTGGCGCGGGCAGGTTATCGAGATCTGCGGTGGGCATCATGGACCCAATGTTTTGCAAAGCTGCTGCAAGCCGATTAGCCATTGAGAATCTCCTCAAGTAATTGCTGAATATCTGACCATGCTTTTTCGACTGTCTTACCCCGCAGTTGTCCAATCGAGATTCCTCGACCAAAGGCTTCATCGTAAGCAGCATAATCACGGATTACGGATTCAAAAACGGGAATGCCTTGTGCTCTTAATCCGGCTTTGAAGGTGGTCAGGGTTTCTTCTCGGGTGTTTGGATGGACGCGATTGAGCACGATTCGGTGCTTTTGACTGCCAACAGAATCTAAGAGTTTCACTGTGGAACCTGTGACGCGCAGTTCATCTTGCTTGGTTGAACTGGGAATCAGAATTAATGTCGAGCGCTGCACAATTTCTTCGAGGTCAAGTGGTTCGGGTCGAGCTTTGGTATCGACGAAAAAGTGGCGGCAGTTTCCAGTTTGTCCGACTGAGGCGGTTTCGCTCATGACCCGCAGCGGAACACTTTCGCTGTAAACAATCGATCGCGCTCCCACTAGCGTGCTGCGGTTTGGGTCGCCATCGATCAGAATGGTTTCGATGCCACGTTGTGCTAGGGCATAAGAGAGATTGACGGCGATCGTGGTTTTTCCGACTCCGCCTTTTTGATTCAGGATTGAAACCAAAAGAGGCTGGATGATGGGTTGCGAAGTGGAAGATTTGGCTGAGGGTTTGGCTTTCTTTTTAGAGGTCGATAGGGCAGGCATAGCAGTATTGAAGGAACGTGAATTCTAAACTTTTGTGGTTTTGGTGCTGGGATAAATCCGATGATTTCTGTCGCTGACTTAGAGGGCAAATGATCTTAGAAGGCTCTCTCAAAAGTCGATGAAATGATAATACTGGTAAATCGCAAGGTTTGAGTGCTTTCTTTAGCTAATTCAAATCCAAAAGCGTGAATACCGGTATTCGCACTTCATATTTCTCAAATTCAGAAGCGTGAATACCGGTATTCACGCTTTGTAATGGGAGTGCTTGAGCCAGACCTGCTGAATCGAGGTAAAGTCTGTGACTGATGCTCGAGGAATTTCTGATTCGCGATCGCACTTCTTTAGACTGAAACTGTCAGAACTGAATACTCAACTTGAGGGCAGAAGCCCCTACTTGATAAATTGGCTACACCCTCAATCTCCCGCCCAGCTAACTCATGGATTGCCCGCATTGCTGCTCGGCTCACACCGCTCGATTGCAACGCACCGCTGACTTGGGCTATGCAACGTTTCACTGCAAGAATTGTTGTCGTACCTTTAATGAACGCACAGCTATACCTTTCAACTTGATCGAGGTGCCTACCGATATTAGACCTCTTGCAGATTGGCTTGAGACAGGTTGGACGAAGCACCGACAATGAGAAGAACATCAGGACATTGCAATTGATAAGCGTCCTGATGATGAACTATACAATAGCTCAAACTTTCTCTGCTGCCCACTTCAAGCGTCGCTTTGGTATCTATCGAGATACCTTCAAAGAGATGGTCAAAGCCCTTAAACTAACCTGGAGAACAAGTCCTAAACCTGGTGCTAAACCCAAATTAGGACTGGAAGATCGGGTGTTGGTGGCGTTGGAATACTGGCGAGAGTATCGCACCTACTTTCACATTGGCAGTAGCTGGGGGATTAGCGAGTCCACGGTCTGCCGAATCGTCCACTCGATAGAAGACGCCCTGATGCGCTCACGCCGGTTTCGCTTACCTGGCAAGCGTCAGCTAGTCTGAGGCTTTGGCACGCCAAGCGTGGTCGTTGTAGATGTGACTGAAACTCCGATTGAGCGTCCCAAGCACCATCAACGCTGGTTTTACACTGGCAAGAAGAAACATACCCTCAAGTGCCAATTAGTAATTGAGCAAACCACCGGACAGATTATCTGCACTTTCTTTGGCAAAGGACGACGGCATGACTTCAAGCTGTTCCAGGCCTCCGGTGTCCACTTTCATCCTGAGTGCGAAAGCTTGCAGGATAAGGGCTATCAGGGGATACAAAAGCTCCATACCAATAGTCGTTTGCCCAAGAAGAAACCCCGTAGGGGACAGCTCACAGCAGCAGAGAGAGTGTATAACCGTCAGCTTGCTCGGGAGTGGGTGGTGATTGAGCAGGTCAATCGCTGCTTGAAGATCTTCCGAATTTTGGCAGAACGTTACCGCAATCGCCGCAGATGCTTCGGGTTGCGCTGCAATCTGACTGCGGCTTTG
The DNA here is from genome assembly GCF_059505265.1 of Myxacorys chilensis. NCBI lineage: Bacteria > Bacillati > Cyanobacteriota > Cyanophyceae > Leptolyngbyales > Leptolyngbyaceae > Myxacorys > Myxacorys chilensis. Next base: position 23,314 of record NZ_JCACKG010000249.1, read on the forward strand.
TATAACTTTGAGCGGTCGCAGTTCGCTTCAGTAGGTCAATTTGTAAGAGGTCTGTTGTCTTTCAAGTCTTGCTGTGTCGATTCCGCTACAAGATGAGCTTTCGCGATATTGCCGAATTCTTTCTGTTGCGTGGGTTTGAGTTTACCCATGAAACGGTTCGGGATTGGGAAGAACGCTTTGCTTCCATTTTTGCCCAGCAGTTGCGTGCCAAACGCAAGGGAAAGGTGGGCAAGATCTGGTTTGTGGATGAGACGTACATCCGAGTCAAGGCAAGATGGTGTTATTTGTATCGAGGCATCGATGAGGATGGGAATCTAGTCGATGTGCAGTTGAGCGAGAAACGAGACATGGCAGCGGCAAAGACCTTCTTTGCTGAGGCACATGAGGTCGCACAACAACCGCCTCAACGAGTAGTGACATATAGTCTGGCTTCGTACCCAAGAGCAATTGACGAGGAATTGGGAATGAATGTTGAGCATGAAGTGAGGGGATGTCTGGGAAATTCGATCGAACCGAGCCATCGAGAGGTCAAGCAACGTTACTATTCAATGCTTGGTTTTGGAGCGATTGAGAGTGCGAAACGATTTTGTCAAGTGTTTGATGAAGTGAAGCAATTTTTGCGACCCAGAGCAAGAATGACAGAATTAGTGTCTCTATCGAGGCAGCGAGAAGGCTTTATTGAACGAGTGCATGAATTGCAGAGGTTATTTTAAGCTACCTGATTGAAGATAGAAAAGAGAAAGTTTGCAATGATGAAAGACGTCAAAGGAAACCGCGACTTGAGTACTCAGATCTGACAGTTTCCATTTGAGTTCGAGGTTGAATACCCTCGAACCAACGTGAATTTTTATAGAGGCGCGGTCGTGACCGATAGGGTAGTTAGTCGGGTTGTCGCAAAAGTTTTGAGGTATGGTACTTCCAGTAGAAGAATCTCAAGCTTTAAGGTTTATCTTTTATTAGTGGAACAACTATAGGGTTTGTACACTATTTTGTGTCAAAGGTTCAAAAGTTTGATCTAATAACCACTGAACCAAAAACACAACGATTATGACCTTTCGACCTGAATTACTCGATGAATTGCTCAAGAACTATCAAAGTCCTGAAGATTTAGTGGGAGAGGGCGGCATTTTGAAGCAATTGACGGCGGCGTTAGTCGAGCGCTGTCTGAATGCGGAAATCGAACATCACTTGGAGGAAGAACGGCAAGAGCCAGTCACAGATGACACGCCGCGCAATCGCCGCAATGGGCACAGCAAAAAGACGATTAAGGGCGAGTTTGGCGAAGCGGAAATTGCGGTTCCACGCGACCGGAACGGAGCATTTGAGCCAATCATCGTTGCTAAAGGACAAACACGCTTTGACGGATTTGATGGCAAGATTCTGTCGCTGTATTCGAGAGGCATGAGTGTGCGCGATATTCAAGCGCAACTGCAAGACTTGTATGGAGTCGAAGTGTCGGCTGGCTTAATTTCTAAAGTCACTGATGCCGTTGAGGAAGAACGTAAACTGTGGCAAAGTCGCGGACTTGACCGAGTTTACCCAATTGTCTATTTTGATGCGATTGTGGTCAAAGTGCGGCACGAGGGGCGTGTGATGAATAAAGCCATTCACCTTGCCCTGGGTGTGACTCTCTCTGGCAACAAAGAGCTTTTAGGGATGTGGATGACGCAGAATGAATCCGCAAAATTCTGGCTTTCGATTCTAACTGAACTCCAGAATCGCGGCTTGAAGGATATTTTCATTGCCTGCTGTGATGGACTGACCGGATTTGCTGATGCCATCGAAGCGGTGTTTCCTAAAACTCAAGTTCAACTGTGCATCGTTCACATGGTACGAAACTCGCTCTCGTATGTGTCGTACAAAGACCGTAAAGCGGTTGCAGCTGACTTGCGGCTGATTTACACCTCAGCTACCGAAGCTGAGGCAGAACAGCAATTAGTCGCCTTTGCCGAAAAGTGGGACAAACAATACCCGATTATCAGTCGCTCCTGGATGAACCACTGGGCAAGAGTGATTCCGTTCTTTGCTTTTCCCGATGACATTCGACGCGCCATCTACACCACCAATGCGATTGAATCACTCAACATGACGTTGAGAAAAGTGATCAAAAATCATCGAGCTTTTCCGACTGATGAATCAGCACTCAAAGTCATTTATCTAGCGATGCAGAACGTAGCAAAAAAGTGGACAATGCCGATTACAAACTGGAAGCCTGCTTTAAACCGATTTGCAATTGAATTTGGCGCGCTCTTCGAGATACCCGCAAGGGGTCGTATGCCAGTGTAATTTTGATCCTTGACACAAAGCTATTGACATACCCCAACTATAGTTTTCTGCGACATAACTCAACTAATTACACCAATCAGGGACACTTGCTCACCATTTCAAAGCCGATGAAAAGAAAAAGAGGATTATTTCTCTTCTTCTAAACCTAACTCCTCCTTGTAGTTAAAATCACGCTTAATTCTTCTGTTGGTAATAGGCGTGAGGTCATATTTGGCGTTGTGCTCATTGATTTCTAGTTCATGTTGAGCAAACCACACCTTCACCTCAGCGGCAGACTGACCGCTAATCTTCTGGAGAATGCCTTGCGAGATATAAATCGGCGGTTCTTGCTTCGATTTGTTGTACGCGACGATTGCTGCAAAGACCTTCTCAATCGTGATGCCATCCGCTTCTTCTAATTCTGATTCTAGCTCCTCTTGCTGCACTTCGCTTGTCGGAGAAGAGCTAAGAAGCATGTTCAACGCCTGATCGAGCGTCTGATCGTTAACGGAAGTGGCACTGGTGGAAGCAGCGGGTGTAGAGGGATTAAAGCCCTGTTGCAGGATGTCCAAGGCTTGATGCTTCAGAGTTGTCACAGCGCGAGTCGAAAGGTCATATTTTTGAGCGACCGTCTTACTTGCATTAGTATCACCGAGCAGTTCACGATGTAAACAATCTAAAGCAACTTTAACTTTTTCGGTCGAAGATAAGGTGTTCGAGTTTCGCGGCATAAGAGAACCAATTAAGATTGGCAGGTAGACTAACGCTCAGTCAGAATACAGCAAAAGAGAATAACCCGATCATAGAATTCTCAACTCATCCCATTAGAAGTTTTAGCCATTGGAGCTTATTTAAGAACGCCCGCTTTGAAACTACTGTTAATCGACAGGTCATGTAAAACCTTAAATGGTTTATCGCTTCAATACCTGTTGATTGAATCATAGCCAGAGTATAAACAGTTCAATGATCTTGCCCGGACAAATCAAAGTCGTTAAAATGACAGAGACTCGTTATTTGAAGATCGCTATCAGCCTCAACCTTAGCTGAACTGAAGAATGGCTAATCCGGTGTTGATCGCCATCACTTCAACCAGCCGAAGCGTTGGAAAGTCAGTCAACCATCGTTTCACCGTTTCTCGCTCTGCGTCGCGGTGATAGTCATCCAAAATCAACCAAGTGCCAGGGCGAATAAAGCTGTGAAGCAAATGCGGAGCCGGATACCTAGCAAATGGCTGGATCGTATGGGGAGGACCATCCACCAAAATTAAATCAGCTGCAAGGGGTGTAATTTCAGAAAGGTTGTACCACAAGCTTGGGTCGCCGTTAATTGATTGAACGTGTAAAGGACAATGCACGACCTCGGCACGGTCGAGTAAGTTCTTTTGCTGCAAGCGCTGCACAGTATCTTGATACCAATAGGCATCATGTTCAAGGGTGATCGATCGATCGATCGTGCCCTCTTGCTTTAGTTCTGCCAGCACTACCGTTGAAGCTCCACTGCCTACTTCGACGACCGTGCGAAGCTGATGCGATTCAATAAACTGTGTGATGCACTTTAGCGCTTCAGCAGAAAGTGCCCACAGATTTAATTTACTTGAATGAGTAGTCGCCGCGATCCTTTGGATCTTGGCAGAGTCGATTTCAACAGGTTGAGCAAAATCGAGAGAGGGAGCGCCAGCTCCTGATTGAGGCAGCAAATTAAAATGTGCCTGAACTCGCATTTGTAGCTCGTACTGTTGGGCTAATCCTCGCCGCTGCATCGCATTCTCGATCGCCTGCTTGGAACACAGAATCTGTTCAATACTCTTTTGCGAAGACACGCAGTCATCATGCACTCGGTAGTAATAGAGGGGGCGCTGTAGATGTGAGACTTCGGTGATTTCTGATAGTTTTAGGCATAAGTCATAATCTTGCGCCAATGGAAAGCGATCGTCGAATCCACCCACTTGCTTGTAAACACTGCGTCGCATCAAGCGAAAATGAAAGACCATGAACGACAGTAGCAAGGCTTCTTTTGAGTAGGGGATTTGACAACGTTTGCCATAACCTAAAATTTGATTTCGCTCATTGATAGTTTGGTAGTCGGTATACACTAAGCCAATGCGAACATTCGTCTCTAGTACGGCAACGGTTTCTTCGAGTGCGGTGATCGCGAGGAGATCATCGCTATCGACTAATCCGATGTATTGCCCTGTGGTTTGTAAGATTCCACCAATTAACGCGCGCACTCGCCCGTGATGAGTTGCTGCAACAACTCGGATGCGTTTATCCTGTGCCGCATAGTGGCGAGCAATTTCAATGGAGTCATCTGTTGAGCCATCATCCCAAATCAGCAACTCAAAATTACTATAGCTTTGACTAAGGACGCTTTCGATCGTCTCACTTAAGTACTGCTCCCGGTTGCGGACTGTGGTAATGATTGAGACAAGCGGCTGAGACATGGAAGGTTTGCTCCGGAATTTAGACACGAGATGTTGACTCAGAGTCCCTCTGCTTGCGTTTGCGCCAGGATACTCCCCCCCACACTCCTACTGCAAGTAGCGTTCCCATTGCGCTTGGCTCTGGCACTGAAGCCGCATTTCTAAAGTCTTTCGTGCTAACCGAATCACTGTCTGGTTCAGTCAAGCTCATCTGACTCATTCGAGCCGAGTTGTCGCTATAGCTGGGTCTCCAGTCACAGCCATAGCCAAATTGCCCCCACCATGAACTGTCATAAATCGGGTATTCTTTTTGGGTGGTTGAATGAATGCAGAACTCTCCCCAGCTAACTGGAGGGACACAGTCCTTCCCAACTAAAACGTAGTTAGCAGCACAAAGTTGCTGTTTTTTCACCCTTGTTACAGAGTTTTTCCATCCCCAGCTCATGCCATCATAAATTTCAACCCTTGTAGCAGTACGAGGAACCACTAAAAATAATTCAGCATTCCACCAGTGGGACTGATCGTTGTCCTCACGACCGGGTGTATCATTAAAATAACTTGGGTCATTAAAGTCGAGTGGCGCATAGAAGGGAAACTCAGGTCCTTCGCTGTCGATCCTGTCTTCTTCGACGCCATGCACGTCCAAGACGGAGCCGTGATTACTCCATACACGTTGAATCCAGTTCACCAAATTGGTTGAAGGCTCATCAGGACTAGCGGGTTGATACTTTACTTCAATAGTAGCACCAACATCAGAGTCATAAAAGTCAAACCCAGCACATTGTTTATCTGGAACGCAAGGGTAATAGTCGCCAATTGAAAACACTGCGTTTAGATACTGTCCAGGAATAAACGTCCATCCCCCAAGATTTCTATTGTCCTTGAGCAAACGTGTTAGATTTGGTGTCCCTCCTGGTGATAGCATCTGCAAGGGATTCACAGATACAGTACCAACAGCTACAGTCTTACCTCTGCTACTACGGGGGACAATATAGCCTGCATCGCCATACCTTATTCCACTGCCATAGTCAATGTATGCGGCATGCCCTGGGCGAGAAAACAAGATGTTGCAGAATGTGATCAATAGTGTCGCTAGGACAGATGATTGATGGCGCATTGAATATCTCCTAATTCCTTTATTCTTTGAAAGCATTGCTCGGCATCAGCAGAAGCTCACGCTTGAACAGTTTGACTAGGTTACATCGGTAACTATGCGGAACTGAATTGGGGAAGTCGTAACTTCTCCAGTCCACACAGCTGCGGCTTGACCAAGTGAAGTACGATCCTCTATTGAGAGAAATTTCCAAAACCACTCCTGTTGACGAAGAGTACTGTTGTAAACAAACTGAATTGAGTACAGGTCAGGATTAAGATCTGCATATGCCCAAATGTTTCCGCTCTTTTCGGTAAAAGCACATCTCACCAAGTTGTTCCACCATAGAAACGTGCACTGGCAGATAAATAAAGCAGATTCTCCAGACTGGAGAATTTTAAGATTAGATAAGTTAGGCTTTACTCTCCTATCTGCACCGACCATTCTCCCTGGTACAAGTTGATTAGTAGCATCTCGAAACTCAGGGTGCATTGAATAGAGCCATACGGATTGAGCCGTTTCTGCCATGTTGGTCAGTCGGATACCACAGCCGACTTGGACTTCAGCCCTCGGTTCATATGGAGGCATGACAACAGTACGATCGTTGATCACCGTTTCAAACCGAATTCCATTCACTTCGATTGCATTGCTTTCGTTCGAGTGCGAAGACATCATGATGATTTTCCACTACTAGAAGGATGGACAACTGGTTTTTCGTGCTTGTCGCAAGTCAAGTCGAACTTCTTCGTTAATGTTTGAACATAAAAACCCTATGCACTCTTCTGTCTTAAATGGTTCAGGCTAAGAATGTGAGTTGACTGGTATTTTTGCGTCTAGCGTGAGACGCTACTTGAATGTTACAAGACCCACAACCCCTCACCATGGACGGGATCATAAGCCGTAAAGTAGAGCTTCGAGCCAAACACGCTTAAGTTGACGGGCATTGAATCTTCAATACCTGGGTTAATATCCATTACAAGCGTAGTACCAGTCTCAGTTCCATCAGTCCGCCAGAGTTCACTACCAGAAAGGGGATCATAGGCTGTGAAGTAAATGTAATTTCCGAACTTCACCAATTGCAGAATGCTAGGCTCAGACTCCTTAAAGGCAAAGTTTCTAATTCTGACGGTTCCTGTAGCTGTTCCATCGCTTTTCCACAGTCCATAACCGTCAGACGTGATTGCAACGAACAGTAGATTTGAGTTTAGTGATGTGATGTAGTACGGTGCAGATCCAGATGTACCTAGAATAATGTCTTTTACTAGCACCGTGCCACTAGCTGTTCCATTACTTTTCCATAATTCATAACCACTCTCTGGCTGTTGAGCAGTGAAGTAAAGCGAGGAACCGTGTGCAGCTAAACTGAGTGGACCAGAACTATCAAAATCAGGAACAATGTCTTTTACCAGCATTGTTCCATTTGAAGTACCATCACTCTTCCACAACTCCACTCCAGTGGTTTCATTAGCTGCGACGAAGTAAAGCGTTTGCCCCACCACAGTCAATTGACGAGGACTAGAGTTACCGTAGCCATCATAGATGTCTTTCACTAGAACTGTACCGTTTGTCGTTCCATCAGTTCGCCATAGCTCTCTTCCCGATGTATTAGACAAGGCAGTGAAGTAAACAGCGTTATTCATTGCAACAAAATCAGCAGGATCAGAGCTAAATTGATCAGAAGAAGAGCCATCACTGAAGACACCGGAATTAATGTCTTTCACTAAGACTGTTCCAACTGCAGTACCATCACTCTTCCACAGTTCTCGCCCATAGGATGAATCTGTGGCAGTGAAGTACAAAGTGTTGCCAACCACAAATAGATTTGCTGGCTCAGAGCTTGCTGTACCAGGATTGATATCTTTGACTAGAGTAGTCCCTGCTTGTGTTCCATCAGTTCTCCACAGCTCAACACCCAAAGTGGCGTCAGCAACAGTGAAATACAAGTAATTTTGACTCGCTATTAACTGACTAATCGAGCCGCTCTCACTGCCCGGATTTATTGCCTTAACTAACGTAGTTCCTAGCTGTGTTCCATCCGTTTTATATAACTCATCTCCTGTTACCGGATTGTGCATTGTGAAGTAGACCGTATTGCCAACGTTCTGCATCTCAATGATTTGCGCTTCGTCAGATTGAGGATTGATGTCCCGCAGCATCGTTGTTCCGGATGCCGTACCATCACTCTTCCATAACTCAATTCCTAGATTCACATCGGCAGCAGCAAAGAATAGGTTGCCGTTCATGACAATCAGATTACTGGGATCAGAACTACCTGAGCCTAGATAGCTGTCTTTTACCATCACAGTCCCATTGGTGGTGCCGTCAGTTTTCCACAATTCATAACCAGTATCAGCGGTTTGAGCGCCGAAGTAGAGCGTACTGCCTATAGCTGCAAAACTCCAGGGATTTGAGTTTTTCTCGCCCATATAGATATCTTTGACCAAGATGGTTCCAGCACTGGTGCCATCCGTTTTCCACAATTCATAGCCAAGGCTAGGAATGTAGGATGTGAAATAGAGCGCATTGTTGAAGGTAAAGAAATCCGAAGGGTTAGAGTTTCCTGAACCCGAATTGATATCTTTAATTAGCACTGTTCCTCCAGCAGTGCCATCGCTTCTCCAAAGCTCTGTACCATCTTCTGGAGTGAATGCAGCAAAATACAGCGTGTTGTTCATGGCTGCAAAATTAAAGGGAAATGCAGCCTCAATCCCTTGTGCAATGTCTTTGACAAGTGCTGTTCCTTGGGCGGTCCCATCACTCTTCCATAACTCGTTCCCGTGTGCCTGAGTATAAGCAGTGAAATACAGCGTGTTATTCACAACTGTCAGTTGGTAGGGCTTTGAACCTGAACTCCCTGCATTGATATCAGATACGAGAACGGTACCTCCAGCAGTCCCATCACTTTTCCATAACTCAAGCCCTTGTACTCCATTGCTTGCAACAAAGTAAAGCAGATTGTTCATGACAACGAGATCAGACGGGAAAGAACTCGGAGTTCCCGGATTAATATCTTTCACAAGAACGGTGCCTAAGCCAGTCCCATCTGTTCTCCATAACTCTACCCCCCCAGACTCAGTGGACGCAGCAAAATAGAGAACTCCATTAAGAGCAGCAAAATGAGCAGGATTTGAGCTAGATGTTCCAGTATGAATGTCCGAAACTAATTCAGTTCCGGCAGTTGTATGTTTCCATACTTCCCGTCCATATTGAGCCGTTTCAGCAGTAAAGTAAAGGGTATTACCAACCACCATCAGATTCTTAGGATTGGAACTGGCGATTCCTGGATTGATATCTTTCGCTAACACTGTTCCTGCTGCGGTGCCATCGCTCTTCCATAATTCGATTCCACTACTAGATGTGGCAGTGAAATAGAGCATGTTGTTCAGCACGATAAAATCATTAGGAGCTGCGTCTTCACTTGTAGAATAAAGATTCCTTAGGTGATGTGGTAAGAATTCGGAGAAGTCAATACTGAAGCGGGTATTGATGCCTGTACCAGAGTACACTCGCACGAAATAAGTACCCGCAGATAAGGCAGATGTTATTCGCTCTTCTAAATTTCCCGAATTTGTGGAATTTGTGATAACGTTGCCATCGCTGTTTAGTAGTTGAAGATCAGCATTAGCAGTTAATCCAGTCAGAGAAATGCTGTAAGTTGCATTTCTATTCACTGTAATCCTGTAATAATCTTCTCGATCAGTGTTGCTTAAAGATCCTATGTAAATTCCAGTTCCATTTAATAAACCTACATCAAAGGCATTAGCGATCGTATTTCCTGCTTCATCGATCGCGTTCAAAACTTCCGTGCCATTGCGTCGCACTCCGCTCTGCCAACTCGTACCCACGGCCGCTGGAACTCCGGACGTAGCAATCGCCGTCCCATTCATCAGCCACACGGCAGTTTCGCCCGTATTAGTCTGCCGCCACACCAAATCCGATTTGCCATCGCCATTGAAGTCCTTGACGCCTTCAATTCGCCACTCGTTTGCCACAGTGTAGACTTGTCCAGTGGTGTAACTGATCTCATTCATCAGCCACACTGCCGTTTCGCCTGTATTAGTTTGCCGCCACACCAAATCCGATTTGCCATCGCCATTGAAGTCGCCCACGTCCTGAATCTGCCAAGCGAGAGAAACCCCAACTGCCCCGGTCGTCGTTGCTGTCATGCCATCCATGAGCCAGAATCCGACCTCACCAAGAGCCGTATTGCGCCAAATCAAGTCGATGCGGTTGTCGGCGTTCAAGTCCCCTAAGCGTTGAAGCTGCCACTCCAAGCCAATGGGTCCCGTTGCTCTTGCCTCAATCCGAGTCGTGCCGTTCATCAGCCAAAAGCCCACTTCTCCCGTGGTCGTTTTTCGCCATACTAAATCGGCTTTGCCATCCCCATTCAGATCTCCCACCCCTTGCACCTGCCAGGCTAACTCCACGGCAAACGAGCCGAACTGATTCGTCGTTTTGCCATTCATCAGCCACAGCCCCAGCTCGCCCGTCTGGCTATTGCGCCAAAGAACGTCGGTTTTGCCATCGCCGTTGAAATCCGCAAACTGCGTCGATTGCCACGCGTTGGCAACGCCCGCTACCACCATGCCGCTATCGGCGATCGTCGTGCCGTTCATCAGCCACACATGGGTATTGCCCGTGGTCGTCTCCCGCCAGAGGATGTCGCTGGTGCCGTTATTGTCGAAATCCCCTCGCCCCAAGATTTGCCATGTCATGGGCGTAGGCAGCGTGGCGGTGTCCGCAATCGTCGTGCCATTCATCAGCCATACCGAGAGATCACCTGTTGACGGGTTCCGCCAATCGATCGCGGCGGGAGCGGGTAGCGCAGGCTGAGCCGTGCTACTGAGGATATAGTTGACCGTCGTACCTGATTCAAATGACACTTCGAGGTAGTAGTCCCCAGCGGCAAGCGGTGTCCTATTAATCAGTTCTGCCAATGACCCCGTGTTTGTGGATTGTGCTATCACTTCCCCAGAGTCGATCGCACCATTGGCATTAGCGTCCCGTATGAGTGCGAGATTCGCATCCCCGTTAAGTCCGCTCAGCACAGCATTCAAACTACTACTGTGACCGAGCGTAAAGCGAAAATAGTCGAGGCGATCGCTTGTAGCATTCACGCTGTCATTGAGCGGTTGCGAATTAGCAAGACTGAATGGGGTTGCAGTGTTGAGGGTGTTTCCAGGATCAGGCATAGAATTAGCTAGGGGTGCTTCCGTAAGCAACGTAATTTTTTACACTTGTTCTGCTTAGCTAGAAATAAAATTTTTGTCAGCTAGAGTACTAGTGCAAGATAAATTTTCCCTAAACTTAAACAACACGCATCAGTAAATACCGAGGAAAATCAAGTGTTGCTCAATACAGTTGGCCTCGTTAATCTATTCAATTTGTGCTTCAAGTCGAGTAGAAATCGTGTAAGCCAAAGTGAGCAAAGCGGCACAAGAACCGCTCGAGTTTGTGGTATGAGCAACTGCGTAGGAGCGGCGGATCAGGGTAAAGCGACGTGAGCACTTTTTATCTTCCAGCCGCGAAATCGACCTCATTACTCCGTCCGTTTCTAAGTCACTCGCCTTCGTCCGTTTCTCCCGCTTAAAAGACTGATTCCTACCAGCCGCACTTGATGAAACAGATCGACCACTTCACGCAGCAATACGCGCTTGTTCCTCAGTCGCCGCAATGGATCTGCTTTGGATTCCTGAGCTGAGACAAATAGCCCTAATGTGCAACTCCTCGATAACCGTGTCCCCACTCGCTGGAGAAATCAGTTGAATAGAAATCTGCTGCCTGCGCTGATGGTTGTAGGCGCTTGGCCGATGGTTCATCAGTGAGCAGCTTTTATCACCGTTGCTAAATCGAATTCTAAAATCTAGCTATAATGCGAGTTTTCCATTCTTAGCTATAGCGTGAGTCTTTCATTCTGCCGAAGGCAAAATGTTGTTATCTTGTGTGACTTAATCTCTAAAGTTACACAAGATAAAATTGATTAACTTATTTTAGAGGGTCTGACCAAGGCGATTGTCTTCCTATATATCGACTCTTGAGTTTGCCTGACTCCTTCCAATAGGCGTACCAATAAGGTCCATGTCCTGTTTCCTGCAAATCCCCAATGGCACATTTACAGGAGCCTTTGCCACATCGCCGTTTCTCTAATTGGTATGTTTTTCCATCTTGTGTGCGGCTTTCAACGATCGCTGAGGCAGACCCTTCAGAATCAGCGGTTGAGCCATCCTCTAGCTGCGATCGCTCAACGTCAATTTGTGTGCCCAACCACTCATAAACAGCTTGTTTTTCTTGCAGGCTGAGTTTCGCTAGAGTGAGACGAAGACGAGCAGGGAAAGGCTTAGAAGACATTTCTAAAATCTTGTGTAACTTTATAGAATTGAAGCTCGGTTACACAAGAAAAAGGCTGTGTGAACGAGGGACAGAGTTCAGCCCCAAAGCCACCACCTTAAATTTCTTGTGTAACTTAACAGGAAGCTTTGGTCTCAGTACTTGTGATAGTGGATGAAAGTTTCAGAGATAAGACCGATAGTTTTCTGTAGAAAATTTTTGGGAAGGTTAAAATTGACATCGCGCGATCCTTTACCGCGACACCTTTGACGCGCTACTTTGTTTTCTGTAGCTTCTTACGATCCACCGCTAGATCTTATCGATAAATTATTATGACACAGGGAGCGGATCAAAACTGGGTGAGGAAATTGCGAATCAGAGCAAACCTGACGCAAGAAGAATTATCAGTTCGCCTGAAAATCTCTTCAGCAACCCTGCGAAAGTGGGAACACGGTGCCATTGAACCATCTATGACCTGGAAGCAGTGGACTGTTTTTTGCGAGGTGGTCGGCGTTCCGTTTGAGCAACTTCCGATCAACCTGTCTCGAACTGCTTAGGTTTTCCTGTTACCCCCAAGATCTCTCGGGACAAAGCAGCCGCGATCGCTAAACGAGTTGAATAGGCAGTTTGAGACATAATTTGTCGCCAGCCCGCCCAGCCAATCAATTTGATCAAGAGATTTAGGGCCTCCGCCACTGGTAATTCCGAAGACGGTTTTGAAAGTGTGGGCAAGGCGGCCTGTGCGATCGCTATCAATTCATCTGAAAGTGGAGTAAAAATATTCCACTCTCTAGGAGGATCAATTAGAGATAAGAATATTTCTTTAAGTCGCCTCCACCCACCCACAAACTGGTGGGCTAACTTGGAGACAGATGATTGTGAAATTCTACTTTCAACCGCAATTTCTTGCTGCGTCGGCAAAGTACCGTTTTCTGACCACCACCGCTTAAGAATCTCAGAGACTGCAATCCAAGCCAGTTCAGTGGGTGTCGCTGCATCGAGAGTGATTTCCCTTGCTTGTGTGATGATCGGTCTGAGAGCTGTAGGAAGCTGATAGCTTGCACTTCTTGAATGCTCCGTGTCGCCGATTAGGAAAAAGGTGAGCTTTTCACTGGGTCGCCGGACTGCTCTCAACCGCCCGATCGCTTGAATAATTTCAGTATCAATTTGGTAATGGTAAAACTCCTCAAAAGAAAGGCTCTCTAATTCAGAGTATTTTGTGAGAGTGAACCAGAGATCGTGAAAAACCCCTGCGTTTGGTAAGGGTAATCCGATCGCTATGATTGCCTTTCGGTCAGAAAACTCGTTTGTGCCTCTCGTAAAGTCGCTAAACCAGTGCCCATCCGCATTTGTGTCATTCTTTTTGCGTTGCCAGTCAAACACTACGAGATCTGAAAACTGCCCTTTGAGTTCTGTGAGGATTGCATTGATTCGATCGTCGCAGTGCTGCGATCGATTCTTACCTGCAAGTCCAAGACCCTGTATCCAGATTAAAGTAAGGTTGTCGGGTGATGGTAGATCCTGTGCAATCCAAAGAATTTTGCTGACGGATATCTGACGATAGAGACTTAAAACTTCCGGTATAGCAGTGGCATCTAGATAAATTCGAGTTTTGAGACTGTTGAGAATCTCGTTGTGTCGATCGTCTTGAACTGTAACCACTAAGCCCCCAAATGCACCAATTCGCAGCGTTCCTGGCATCTCTTCGCTCCAAACTTCTAAAAATGGGATGAGCCATTGAGTTGGTAGGTTATCTAGCACTGAACCTACTCGTACTTTCGCATCTCGAAACTGTGAGCGGTTGAAGCTCTTGTACAGGCTCCGCTCCTGCAACAAGTTTTCTAGCGTCGTTTGAAAATTGTCCAGTTCGCTTTGAAGCATGGCAATGTCTTCAGGTAGTTTAGCCAGACGATCTAGTCTTGCTTGCCGCTCTTTTGCCGACCAACGATACCCATCAAATAAGCTCCCCTGCCCTTTGTTCAATTCTTCTTCGAGTGCCTGGAGGTTGCTCCACTCTGCTTGAAGGGTTTCTAGCTTCTGACTTCGGCGATAAATCTTGCCTTTGAGATGAGCGATCGCTTCAGTTTCTTCTTTAGTTTCAATCTGGTCGGGGTCTTGAGTCAAATCAGACGTTTTGAGGCCCATGATTTGTCGGATAGACTCTAGCGTTTGGACAAATTTTTCTGGTACTTCTGGCAGTTGAGAGCGCAACGCTTCATTGTCAAAGCCGTAGTGCTGTTTTGATTCGCCAGCCACAAGCGGTCTGAGCGCCTGACGTAATGGATTCAACCGTCTGTAAACTTCTGGTAGGTTGGCTTCCATCTCTGCCCATTGAGTGTCAAAGTCACCTAAGTTCGCGGAGATCGTCCGAACTGGCTTGAGTTGAATGAGCGCCTCATCTAGGATTGCTACGTCTCCGCTGTAGGCAGCATAGTTTTCCGAGTTGGGGAGGGAGTCGATCGAGGCGCGCACTTGAACCGAAGAACTAAAGACTTCTGCCCGCTCGAATCGAAATCCGAACCCGTTGCCGAGCGACTCCTTGCAATAGTCTTTGTGTCGGCACATGGCACAAACAGGGTTTAGTTCTGCTGTGTCGTTGGCGATCGATACGCTTTTGTTTGCTGCCTTGTGAATCACGTCTGTAAGATGGCAGTTTCCTTCAGTGTCTGGCTGCTCTCCCGATTTTGCCCAGCGTAGGAGGTCTCTACCGAGAGGGGTTCGTCTAGTTGCATCTTTAACAAATCCAGCATTTCTGACGGGTAAGTCCGTATAATTCCGTTCTGCTGTCTCAGTGGAAGGATTTCGATGGCTCTGGCTCAACCACCAGACGCGATGCAGTTGCTTTTTTTGCTCGTCTTCGACTTGATGAACCCCCAGTTGAAGCGGAGAAAGTGAAGCGTAGTTGTACGATTTGCCTCCCCCAGTTTGAGTACTATCAAGGATATCCTGCCATCCCTTAGCGGCTGCTTCCCAGAGGAGTTGGGGTAGTTGCTCGTTTGTGTAGAGGAGCTTGGGTGGTTTCTCATAGCTTCCGATTCCAAACAGTTTGCCGGGAAGGTATTTGAGCGTTTCCACCTGCACTTTGGCCTCTGCTTTGTGGGGTTTGCCAAATCCTCTCGCTTTAAACCGTTGCTGAATCCCCTTCAACCAGGATTTAAGCCGGCTGTACTGGTGGTGTTCGATCTCAATGTGTTCGAGGCGCGATCGTTCTTCTTGCTTAGAGACAATCGCATCATAGGCGTTGCAGTCTAGTTCTTGAGGATCATTCCACTCTCGGTATGGAAACTTGAATCCGTAGTTTCGAGCGATATGGAATAATGTGCCGATCGTGATTCCCTTGCGGCGAAACGATCGAATCTTCTGGCGAATATTCCAGGTATTCCCTTTAATTGAAGGACTCCATTGTTCAGCGATTGCTTCTGCTTCAACCGCGCCATAATGATCAACCAACGCCATGAGAACTTTGCAAGATTCCTGATAATTGCTGCTTCCAGGCGTGCGCGGGGGGATGTGGCTCAGTGCCTGCTGAATTAATTTCTCGGTATCCCACCCTTGAGCTTGGGCCAGTCGATAGAACTGTTCACGTTTGAGTGATAAGACTTCTGCTTGTTTTGCTCGTTCTTGCTTAACTTGTTGAGCTCTAGCGTTCGCCTGGTTCACCCACTCCTTTGGCAAGCAAACGTCAGGATTAATGAGTGGAAATTCGGCTTTGGTATTACCGTAGAACACTCGAACTCCATCTTTACAGGCCGGATCGTGGGGAAGATGGTTCAGGAGAAACTGAACGATCGATTCGTAGGTATCAATATCAGAGATGAACTCTGGCAGACGAAAAATTACGCGGAAGCGGTGCCAATTATGGCTGTGGCTGGGAGTCGTGTAGATCAGGGTGCAGAATTGTTGGATGAATGGATGAACGATAGCCTCATCCAACGTCAGCTGATGCTCGTAAGTCTTGATCCCTTTGCCATCTGCATCCTTGATGAGATTGCCTTGACCATCTTTCAATAACCCTGCGTTATCGATTTCGGCTAAGACCCAGTTAGAACCTGCGAAGTTAGATTTGGAGCGCCACTGACTGTTGAGTAGTCCTGCACAAATAGCGTGTCCCTGCTTGATATGGGCGATCGCGTCGTCGATCGTTCCTTCGACATCTTGAAATTTGCCACTAAGTACCCTAAAGTTCCAATCCTTGTTACAGCCGTGTACATTGGTGGCGAACTTGAAGATTTGGGGCAGAGTGTGATGCTGGTCAGCAGAGTAAAGCTGTTCATACCCTACGGGGCTTGAGTTTGAAAGCTGCATCCAAGGTTTACCTTTTATGGCGAAATAGGGATGCTAGATTCTGTCAAACTCTCAAATTTGTGTTTTGCTAAGGATCAGTTTTATCAAACTAATCAGAGTGTAGTAAGAATGCTAAAAGCCTTAACCCATAGGGTATAGAGCGGTTCCAATGTGAGTCGATCCGGGTATTTTGTGAGTCGATCCGGGCATTCTGTGAGTGGATTCGGGTCTACATGTAGTAGGCTAAAATCCTTGCTCTGTATGACATAGAGGCAATTTTTAGCAAAAATTTTTTCTACTACAAGTTCAACATGTAGTAAATGCCAATTTTGAATGAATAGGCATTTACACCAGAAACTACTAATCTGCTTTAGAGCTTAGAGTTTGAGAAGCTTCCTTAAGCTCGCTTCAACCTCTGGAGTCGGCTCTCTGCGTCCCGATTCAATATGAGAGATTAGCTGCTGAGAAATGCCAAGAAATCCTGCTAACTTCACTTGACTCCATCCTCGCTGTTTTCGTGCTTCTCGAACCTGTTCGCCAGTGAGCGGAGCTAAAGTAACCTGAGCAATTTGTTTATCAGCCTGCGATGATTTTGATTTGGCTAATTTCTTCCGGGTTAGAAGTTCTGGAATCGGCTCAGGCGGATGAATTGTGATTTTACTCTCTAGCAAAAGATTGATATATCCCTTGGGTTTACGAATTGGGCTATCAGGTTTTAGAGAGTCTGGATAGCGATCGCTAAATTCAACACTCCACCCTAATCTGACCAGCGTCTTGAGCGCTTCATTCCACTGCTCCACTAAATCGCGGGCTTTGTACCGATTTGACTGTGCCTGAACGATTTTTTCAGAGCATCCTACTAGAACAGAGCCTAGCAGCGTTCTGACCCGGTATTCTCCAGAAGTGTGAATCCGACTTTCAAGGGTGAGATGCAAAGCAAGGCGCAGAGCAAGCTCGTTGTGGTAAGGATCAATTCTGAGTACGCTTTGAGCAAGATAGCCAAACTGGTACAGCGCTTCTCTAGCTTTTGCACCACCTCGGTTCAAAAAACCTTTTGTCCAGAGACCTGGCTGAACTTGAAGCTCCACTTTCTCAAGATTCTCAAGATTCTCAGACAGTAAATTCTTCTGCCCAGTTGCAGTAATCGCAATGTTCCACATCCGTGAGGTTTGAATGGTAACTTGCGTTTTGCGACGGCTGACTTTTCCGCCTTCTTTCCATTCCACTTTGACCAGCAAGCAATCTAGTGCAAAAGCACACCCTGCTAACTCCGCCAATTTTTGGCTCGTAGGAATATCTTTGCGGTTGTTCCAGCCCAAATTTCTAATCACATCCTCGCCGGATAATGTAAAGCTGCTACTCCACGGCTCCGGTTGGTTCATTGCATGTGCCGCGAAAATTAGCTGAAGCTTGACCGTATTAAAACCAAAGTTATTAATAATTTTTTCAGCCGCGTCCCATGGCAACATCGTCACATCACCAGGGCTAGAAATGTAGTGCTCAATGTAATTCTGTGGATTGCTTTTAGCAACCTTAGAAAAAACGGCAGTTCCGTCTCGATCAAACCACAAATCTGTTCTCAACTGCGATTCGAGCGAACTGATAAACGGCGCGCCGGTGGGAATTGGCTCGATCGTTTCATTTAAAAATAGTTCAGATTCTTTGGCTGCTATGACAGTGCCGGTATGCACCAATTCGTCAAATCGCTGATACAAGGATTGAATTCGAGTTTCAATAGCATCGAACTCGTCCTGAATGCGATCGCAACGGTCTTGATCTTCTGAGGATTGCCGCAATAGGGAGAACATCGTCGAAATTTCGTGATGAATCTGTTGTGCGGCCTGCAAACGAGTTCTGCTTAACTTGATCTGGTTGGCAAATTTGGGTAAGTTCTGACGATCGAGTGCTGCAAGGCAAGTCTCTGCTTGATCTATCCACTCAAGCACTCGGGTCACATCACTATTCCATAGGTCAGTGAATTTCTCCCTGCCTGGTTGCTCGTTGGGAGATTGCGTCGACTCAGTGGAAGATTTTGATTTCACAAAGTTTGCTTCTGAGAAACGAATTGATCCTAGATCAGACTCTACCTAAAATTAGCTCTCCGCACCACGTGCTGCGTTCAATTTTGAGACGAAACGGAGGAGAAAATTGATGCAATAAATCGGTCTGCACAATTGACACGAGACAAAATTGCGAACTCCACCTTAGAAGGTTATTTCTCAGAAGCTTCACCTTACAAGCTTTGCAGCCTTTCGTGTAGGAACGAATCGCAACGAGTGGAAATATTTGTATCGCGCCGTCGATTCGGAACGCAATACGCTGGATTCTATGCTGAGTGCGAAGCGCGATCGCAAGGCAGCGGAGCGATTTTTTCGCAGAGTGCTCAAAGCCGAACGCACCTAAACTCCGCGAGCCATCACCACAGCAGCAAATGCAAACGGCATCGCATCACCGCTGTAGAAGCATGACGCAGCGACCTGCAAACCGAGATTAACGAAGTCTGGACCGGCTCCGGACAAACCAACCACCTCTTAAAGACGATCGCCTGTTACGGCGTCGTCTTTAAGAGGTGGCAGGACGAGGGATTAGCTGAATTTGTCCAAACCACCGCGATCAACGCTCCCGGCTCCGAAACCTACTGCCGCCATCAACACGAGATTACCGGGCGATCTACACTATGGGCGAGAGCCGCCGAGAAACACTGGTGGGCATAGGGGGTGAGCCGCAGCGCAGCCCTAAGCGTTCCACACACGACGGAGGCGAGACCAGCAAATACCGATCAACTCTTGCGCTTTTTTGCCCGTATGTCGGCGTGCGATTCGTTTCTGCCCAAGTCAAGCCCCTCCACCAGGCTTGAAATAAAGCAGAGTCAGGGTGTTTCACCTTGATAACTCAACTTCTGTGTGGTGCGTCCAATCTGGACAATTCCATCTCCCCTAGTGTTGGGGTAACAGCTTATCCCTCAACAGTCACTGTTCAAACTAAAGCGAGTTCAAGGAAATGTGATCGAGCGGTTCGGATTCCGATGTAAGAAGGTTTCTCGAACTGGCAGAGAGTTAGAATAGAGGATCATAAAGATTTAGTCTTCACTGTGTAGGTGATGCAGTTGTGTGCAAACCCTTTAGAGTGACAAACAAACTATGTCAATCGTATTATCTTAAGCACTCATTCCGAAGATTTCTTCGACAAACTTTGCTTGAGATACACTGTCCCCTTTATTGACTTCTTTCACTTGCCCTTTCCTAATCACATTCATGGCTTCAATTCCGCTCAAGGTTCGTCTTGCGCTATTGAACGACTTAAACCTCATCATTGGTTTTATAATCCGTTTGATGTTCTGGTGATCCTGCTCAATCACGTTATTCAAGTATTTAATCCGCCGGAGTTTCGTCTCTTCGGCACGCTGCTTCGCAGGTACTGCAAGGGTCGTTTCATCGGCTTTTAACTTGTTCATTGCGACTGGATAGGCAGCATTCTTATCCACCGTGTGTCCTTCAGAGCTTCGCGAAGCGAACCAACTCTACGATTGTTTGCCCATAGCATGGGCAAACAATCGCTGGGTGTTGAAGTTCTCGCCAGAACTCGACAAACGACTTCGGACACGTATCCGTGAAGCGAGGAGTCGAAGTCGTGTCCTCGCTCCGCCATCATTGCTTCCAAGTCCCGGTAGCTCGAGGGATAGCGACAGTACCGTCGCACCTTCAGGAAGATGATGTCGGGCAGAACGTGGCACCATTTGAACAGGGATGGGGCAGCCATTTAGGACGAGGTGAGAGAAAATTGTGCCTCCTTACCCTATCATTTTTGCGACACAACCCCGCTTCTGGCTATCGAGGCGAAAGGCACCGTTTTCTTTACTCATAAAAACTTTCAAACTTAAATCACCTACACACTTTGCTCATGCTCTACGATGCGACGCAAGGCGAAATTCGTATTCTTAGAAAAATAATTCCATAAGCTAAATGTAGCGTTTTGATGAGAAAACAAACAGCTCTGATTTCCCGTTTGTAACAACGTTACTTTAATGACATTGCTACAAGTATATGGTATCTTTGTATCATTATATCAGAATTAATATTTATGCCAACTCCAAATGGTCGAAAAGCGGTTGCTTACTTGCGTCTTTCTACGTTGGAGCAGGCTAAAGGTGCTGCCCTAGAGCAGCAAGAAGCCCGACTGATAACTGCAGGTGTAGATGAGATTTACTCTGATATCGACTCTGGAGACAATTCGGCTCGACCGGATTTGAACCGCCTGATAGATGATATTTGTGCTGGGAAAATAGGTTTAGTTAGAGCAACTCGGTGGGATCGACTCTACCGAAACAAATTGGACTACGAGTACTTCAAAATACTGCTTCGTAACTGTGACGTAGAAATTGATCTCCTTGATCAAGGTAAGCAAGACTTAAAAACAGCTTCGGGTGAAATGAGTGCCGACATGATGGTCTTATTAGCCGCTTTTGAGCGAAATATGTTGCGTGAGCGGATAAAGCATGGGTTCGCTTACCGTAGAAGTAAGAAGGGAGCATGGTCTCGTCCTCCCTTATTCTATGAAATAGTTAACAACCAATATACTATCGACCGTCGACCATTCATTTGCTCTCTTCAAGACTGTCCAGATAATTACAGTCACTTTAATGCAAAAACTCCATTGGAGTTTTTGCAGCGAGGACAAAGTAAAGCTGATATTGCCCAAGAGTTAGTCGATTGCTTCCTGCGTATTAGAAAATATAGAACTGTTTTAAGCCATCTTCATCATCGCTATACTATGGAGCAGCATAAAAACCCTGCAATTGTACCTGGATTAGCAATTTTCAGCTCTTCTGAAGGCTTAAAATCATGGCTTATGAATCCGATTCTTCGCGGACATACGGCTTATTTAAAGTACACAAACAGACGCAGAAATAATAATCCTGAAGTATGGGAACTTCATCGAGATACCCATCCCGACCACAAAATTATTACCGATGAACTTTATGAAACTGAAATAAAGCCAATTTTAGAATTCAACTCTAAATGTTTTGGGCAACCAGGTGCAACATTTTATCTTACTAAACGTGTCTTCTGCAATGAATGTAAATCTCTGTGTCAACTTAAGGGAGGCTCAGGGGGACGTAAATATTATGCATGTATGCATTCAGGTATCAGCTGTAACAATCATCGTTGTACATCTCTTTCAAAAATAGACGAGGCTATCATTAGCGGCTTGGTTGAGAAAGCAGGAGAAATTACGCAGTATCAAATACAGAAAAAAGAGCTGACCTCAGAAAGGCTTAACAAACTCCGAAAGAAGCTTGAGTGGATTGATATTGCTCCTGACCTTGAATTTGACAAAGAGCTAATGGCTCAGCGACAGAAGATTCTGGCAGAAATTGACGCTGAAGGTGACAAAACTAATAATACTGCGTGGCAATTTTTACTGCATCCTGAAGCTCAAAAAATTAATTTTTGGTACTCCTTATCACAAGAGTATCGAGAAGTATTTTACATGAGATTAGTTGAGCGTGTTTTCATCTCAGATTCTATGATTTCTGTTGAATTAAAGGTTTGAGTCAAATTTATAGTTGAGTAAGAAAATTGGGAAATGTATAAACCTACTATAGATATTTTCCGTGAGGCAGCAGAGCAATTTTCTCAAATTGAATCAGCTGTCAAGCCGCAATGGCGTTCTGCCTGTGATTGTTCTACACCGGGCGTAGATACAAAGTGCCAAACATGTCCCTACTATAAAGAATTAGGATTGCTTGTTCAGCAACAGCTTGATCCATCATCAGAAAAGGATTTGGCAGAGATTCTTCCTATTCACCATACAGATCCCTACAATGACTCTGTTAAGGATCAGTGCATTGAAATGTACTCTGTTGGTTACTCTATTCAAGAAATTCAAAAGCTTAATGGTATTCCCTTAAGACGAGCTTTAAGAAAATGGCTCCGTGAATGTGGTTTATCAAACCGTTCAGCCAAACACTCAAAAGATGAAAAACAAGCTTGCATTCAGATGTACATTGATGGTTGGGAACCAAGAGATATTGAAAATGAAACAGGAGTACCTGCAGACACGATCACAGACTGGGTCTACAATGCTGGGGTTTCTAGACTCCGGAAATATTCTGATGAGCTTAAGCAGCAATGCTTAGAACTCTATAAAGCAGGGAAAACTAGTACGCAAATTGCTCAGGCAATGCAAGTAAATCTTGGTACACTTCGATCCTGGATTGCAAAAGCAACCATTGGAGGACGGCAAAAAAGATACTCTAAGGAGAAAATCGATAAGTGTTTAAGACTTTATAGAGAAGGAATGTCATCAAATGAAATCAGTCATCTTACAGGAGTTCTAGCAGTTACAATTCGCTCCTGGATCAGGAAAGCAGGTTTAAATGATGAGCGTTTAGTACAACTGGCTCAACAACATAGCTTAAGAAAAACCCATGAAAGAAAACCTTCAGGTTACTGGAAAGATTTTGACAACCTCAAACGTGAAATTATTTTACTCAATGAGAGACGTAAAAAAATCGGTTTAATGCCTACTGCTACCGAGCTTAAAGAGAGCGATCGACAAGATATTTTAAGAGCTATTTGCAAATATCACGGAGGATTTCAGACTGTCGCTGAGAAGCTCAAGCTGAATTTCAACAAAAGAAGCTCAGGATACTGGCATGATTTTTCAAACGTTGAGCATGAGCTACTTACTTTCATTGAACACCAAGGTACACGTGGAGTTATACCAACCAAAGAAGACTTAACTCAAGCAGGAGAGAGTTCTCTTGCTGCAGCGATGAATATGCATGGCGGTTTCCCAGCAGTCGCTCAAAAATTGAAGCTGCGTTTGTCCTACGGGAGAAAACCACGCGGATATTGGAAGAATCTGGACAATCTTAGAGCAGAAATTGATCGTGTAGCTGAACAACTAGGTAATTCTGGTGTACTACCAACTCATGAAGAACTAAAGCAGATTGGACGCACTGATTTAAACAGCGCTATTTCGGACAATGGTGGTTGGGCATCGGTAGCCCGAAAGTTGGGCTTCAGCTATTCCAGGCAGTACAATAACCCAAACGACTACTTCCCGAAGGATGCTAAAGAGTAGCAGGGAAGCAGACAGCCTAGAGCCGGGGGAAGCAAAACGAGCGAAGGAGCTGACTCACTCTTATTTCCCGAACATGCTGCCGCTAGAGCCTTGCATGAGCAGAGCTAGATGTGACGACCATCCTTCTCCCAAACGCATTAACTACGTGGATGCCCGAGTTTAGTTCGTGGTTTAACTGTAGGATTTCCCACGAACTCGCTAGCCTTCATCGCGACTGTTGTCTCGTGGTAGGTGCAAGAAGGTCTAGGACGAATCGCACACGGATTTGCTGGGGCTGTTGCGTCGCGCTCAGAATCAGCTGCTAACCTCACGCTGCCCCAACTAATAAGCCCTGAGCAATTGCCCAGGGCTCGTTTTAATAAAGGCCAACCTGATTGAGTGGCTAGCGACTTTGAATGTCCTTCCATCATGAACGACTCGGTGCTCTAGGAATAGCGGCAATTTACCCAATTGCTGCCCGACTTTACCTAGGTAGCTTGATCAATCTAATAACCTGCCCGTCGCAACGATGTCTGGGTTGTTGTTGGCATCACTTTGCATCATATCTCTCCATTCATTGACAGGATTAGCGACTGGCAAAGCTGCGACGGATCGGCACAGATTCCATCGAAAGAGATGAATTGCCGCGAGCGTATCTTTGTCGATCAACAGTCCTCGAGTGATCGGAAGAGTTGAATCGCCGCGATCGCGTCTTTGTAAGTTAGCGGGCCTCGAGCAATCGTGCGGCTCAGTTCGAGCCCCTGCTCGATCGTCGCTTGATCCGACTCTGTCAGCCCAAGCTTGTGGCGTTCGTTCATAAACTGGAGTAAATCTTTGATCGGCAGCAATCCCAGCAATAAGCCCAGATTGAACCGCTCTTCGAGCGAGAGGTGTTGTCCAATGCAGCGAGCCAGAAAATCACGCCATCGCCGCAGTCGATCAAGGTTTTGACCCCTTTGAGCCGCGTGAAGCCGACCCAGAAACTGAGGATCAGCGGCGAGGGTCTCATTTAGGAGTTGCTGTGCACCAATGTTAAGGAGTTGCGATCGCAACTCAGGTGGAAGCTCTGAGTCAAGCTGGGGGAAATGCGGTGAGAGTTCGGTGGTGATTTGGTCGAGGGAGCGGGCGTAGAAGCCATGCAATCCCTCTTTTAAGTCCGCTTCGTCCCGACTAGAGTCGATTAGGGTAGTGAAGTAATCACTCAAGATTGAATCAGCCGGTGAGGTGTAGCGAAGGTCAGTTTGGGCAGTGCGTCGCCAATGCTTGTGGTCTTGAAGCGCTTTTTTCAGTTGGCCATCGAGGTTGGCTTCTAGCGCGTCCAATAGTGGCGCATACTGATCTAGTCGCCCCCGCTCAGTTTGTGAAATAGACATGTGAAAATATTCAGTTGTTAATTAGTTATGTTTATATTATATCAAAAAATAATAATCTAGGCAAATCTTGCACCGCAAACCCATGCAGGGAAGTGGGGAAAAGCTTGCAGCCTTCGTTGTTGTCTAGTCAAACTCTAAAACGACCTCTCAACATCTTGGAAGGTGAAATATAGTACGCTAGAACTAACTTATCCCTACAGACAACCTAGGAGACGGTTGATGGTTGCCCACATCCAGTTTTCGATCGAGACCCAGGAGGGTTGCCCTCTGGGCGGATTAGACCTGCCGCATCATCAAGTCGCGGACTGGATCTGGATTCGACCAGATTGCTGAGGACGAAAGCAATATTACACTGCGCAACCAACTGTTTGTGGCCTTGACCCGAGCTCGCGGTTGGGTCTACTTGAGCGGGGTGATCGAAAACTCGCCCCTGTACCCAGAGATGCAGCACGTGATTGAGAGCGGGGACCGCTTCACGTTTACCTTCAAGCGACCTCCACACCGCGATGTCGGTGGAGAGAGTGAACCCCTACCGCTGCCGTCGCTGGCGATCGCAACCCCATAAGCCGGTCATCGCCGCCGTTCGCTACGGAAGCGGATCGGGCATCCAAAGTGGATGCGACTGCTGCCGCGCCATCAACTGCCGAATCAAACCCACCCGATAGTCGATCTCCGTCAGTGCGTCCCGCCGCTTCAGCCGTTGTTGCCAGTCCTGATGGTCAGGGCTGCCGGCTTTTCCCAGATGCAGGGTGCGGGCTTGGCCTCGCGCCCCGAATTGAGGTCGATCGCTATTCACCCGCTTGTAGTGGTATGGTCCGGTTTGGCGCGTGACTGTATAGTCCTCGATCCAACAGTTGACTGGTGCGACGGGACCCGAGTCTCGAATGCGCTGTGCTAAGTCTGTGAGCCGGGATACCTCGGCTTCGAGATGAAGGCTGGTCACCGTCTGAATCGAATTCGTGGGGCTACTCATTACTATCCCACGAACATACCCCCTGACGACCATAGGTCCTCTAGGTAAACTGCGAGGATGCCTTTGTTTAGTTCGTGGGTAATTTCATGATTTACCCACGAACTAAATTGTCTTTGTCGCGGCGCTTATGGGCTCTAGTGACAGCAGGGTCAAAACGGCTTGAAATAAACAACAGCGAGGCGGCAATGACCTAAACCAGAACCTGCGTACTATATTTCCTTAGGCATATGGAACTTGCTGACTTGCCCCACTATGGCTTAGATCGCGAAGAACGGTTGACGATTCGCGACTTGAAACTGTTGACGAACGAACACTCCGTGAAGCAAAGCTAACGAGACTACCTGTTCTTTGCCCTGCAAATCGACTTTCGGGGCAAGCGGAGCCCGAGGATCGAAGTGAACCGATTTTGCGATCGCTGGGGGTTGAGTATTGGCAATTTCTACAAAGCTCTGGAGGATTTGAAAAACAAAGGCATCGTGGTCGAGATTGCCAGTCAACTCGACCTGCAAACTGTTTCATCCTAGCGTTGACCGAGGAGAAATCAATTTGCCCCAATGGTAGCGAAGCTGTAGCTAAGTGCCCTGCAATCACCAAACCGTTCGAATCACCAGGAACTCAGACTATCTATTAAATCCCTGCCGAAAAGAGGCATTTTCAGTAATTTGTATTAAGTGTCAACACAATTTACGATCGCGATCGCTATAGGTAGCAGCGTTGCCTTCAGCTAAGCGGAGCCATTAAATCACTATGTCTATATTTGAGCAGGCGTTCTAGCTGTCGCAAAGCCCAAGAATAGACTAATTCATTTAGCCGGGACAAACCTTTCGTACGTCCTCCCGGTGCCTAAAGTTCTTCAATGCGGCGCAGCCTCGCGTGAGAAGGTCATCCAGTCCGCCATCTACGGCGAGCCCAGCATCGAGATCCCAGACGCGTAAGGTACCGTTACTGGTGAGAGTGAGGATTTGTTGCCCGTCTTTAGTGAAGCCAAGGGATAAGCCATAGTATTTGGAATTTTGTGAATCTGTAGAACCTGGATATTCGGCGAGTAGGTTGCCCTCCAAATCGTAGAGCCGGGTGATGTCTTCGTCTGGAGAGGTTGTGAGTATCCATTGCTGATCAGAACTAAAGCTGGGAGAGATGCCCTGAAATTGTGCAAGTTTATTACCTGACAGGTCATACAGCCGACTCGTGGTGTTATTCCAAGTCGCGACTTGCTGGCCATTGGGGCTGAAGCTGGGAGCGACGCCCTGGAATTCAGCAAGTTTATTACCTGACAGGTCATACAGCCGACTCGTGCTGTCATCCCCAGTCGCGACTTGCTTGCCATCGGGGCTGAAGCGGGGAAGGCTACCCTGAAATTGTGCAAGTTTATTACCCGACAGGTCATACAGCCGACTCGTAGTGTTGTTATTCCAAGTTGCGACTTGCTTGCCATCGGGACTGAAGCTGGAAATGCTGCCCTGAAATTGTGCAAGTTTATTACCCGACAGGTCATACAGCCGAATCGTGCTTGTGTTGTAATCTTGGGTGAGAACTCGCTTGCCATCGGGGCTGAAGCTGGAAATGGAAACGCTGGCCTGGAATTTAGCAAGTTTATTACCCGACAGGTCATACAGCCAACTCGTGCTGCCATCCCAAGTTGCGACTTGCTTGCCATCGGGACTAAAACTGGGAGCGACGCCCTGAAATTGTGCAAGTTTTTTACCCAACAGGTCATACAGCCGAATCGTGGTACTATCCCCAGTGACGACTTGCTTGCCATTGGGGCTGAAGCTGGGAGTGCTACCCTCAAATTCAGCAAGTTTTTTACCCGACAGG
>NZ_JCACKG010000250.1:0-2683 GCF_059505265.1 Myxacorys chilensis
ACGGTCCGCTCTGGAGTTTGGCCTTCTGAGCCGATTAGGACGGCTCAGACATCGAAGAAGTGGCCCAAACCTGAGGAAATCGTTGCCAAGCTGCGGCGGGTGGATGGGCTCACGACCCAAGGCACGTCAGTGGCTGACGCGGTGCGGTCGATCGGAGTGAACGAGGTGGCGGTGCAAGCGCGATGAGGACGAATGATGACACCTGAGCAGTCGCTCCGGGAGAAGCTGCGCAAGATTGAGGCCTTGTTCGCAGGCGCCGCGACCGACGGGGAACGGGTTGCGGCGGGCGCCGCCGCGGACCGCATCCGCTCCCGCTTAAGCACGGCGGCTGACAAGGAGCAGGCGATCGAGGTGAAGTTCTCGATCTCCGACATGTGGTCGCGGCGGCTATTCGTCGCGCTGTGCCGCCGCTGCGGGCTTCATCCCTTCCGGTATCGCCGCATGCACCGGCAGACCATCATCATCCGAGCGCCCAAGAGCTTCGTCGAGCAGGTGCTGTGGCCCGAGTTCGAAGAGCTGAGCGCTGCCCTGTCCGCGTATCTGTCCGAGATCACGGAAAGGGTCATTCGGGACGAAGTGCACAGTGAGACCGGCGAGGCGGATGAGGTCAACGAGCCACGCCGGATCGGCCGATGACACGGCTGCGGTGCCGACAAAGGACACGACGAAGGCCGCTCTTCTCTCCTGCGACGCGGATTTCAGCTCAATTTGGGCGACCCGGCCGGTTTCGAGCCACGCCCCTACGCGGGGGGCGCCACGGCTTCGTCGAAGAGGTCCCCATCTGGCCATGTCAGACTAAACTACCCTGATAGGTTCAGGGTGCGGTTGGTCGGCGGGTCTCGTGGCGCTCCTCTTGGCTTTGAGCCAAGTGACGTTGATTGATTTGCCGAAGAGATGAGGAGCCAGGCGAGAGGGACCGATCTCTCCTGATTGCTCTGACAGTGCCTGCCGATGTGCGGCCCCGTTGCATCGAATCCCCACGGACAGCCGCTGGGCTCAGGACATCGAGAGGTAGTCGGCGGAGACGTAGCCCGTGATCCCGGGCGCGGCGGAGAGCGACACCCTGCACCAGAGCTGGCCAAGTTCGGTCACGCAGTCGCGGCGCTCGAGCAGGGTCCCGTCCGGCAGGTCCAGGACGATGCGGTAGCCCAGCCCCGGGGCCGGCTCGCAGCTTCACGAGCTCCTCCGGCCCTGCCCCTTCGACCACGGCCCGATCGGAGCTGCCGCCGCTGCAGCCGGCCAGCACCGCAAGAGCCACAAGAACGGGAAAGCCGTGCCGGCGCATGGTGTGACCTCGGTTCATGCCGACGAGGGTAGCAGGCCCCCTGCGCCGCTCAAGTCACTGCTCTTCAGGAGCACCCGGCCGCGAACATCGGCCCGAACCTCTGCCACCCGAAGCGCCCCCTCATATGACTCACCTCGATCCCGCACTCGTGCATCAGATCCTCCACGTTCCGGAAGGAAAGCAAAAAGCGGATGTACAACATTACCGCCAGCCGGATCACTTCCTGGCTGGTGCGATGGTACCAGAACGGCATGCGGGGAGGGTAGCGAGCCCCTACCCCGCTCAAGCTGCATCGCACTTAAACTGCCCAAGTGAGAGAAGCGTCGAGCCCACCAGGCCCAAGCCATCTAGTTCTAGGTTCGCCTGACACGTCGATTGCCGGTTCGCTGGTCAGACACCCATGCTATTCAACGACGGCGTTTCCTGATCCCACGTCCTGCCCCTCCTCACCCTCGGCCGCCGGATCTTCGTCCTGCAGGTCGACCTCAGGCTGAGATGCGCCGCGCGAGACGCTGATCACCTCCGACGCGGGCGAGTCAGCGGCGTCGGCACACGCCGCCATGATACGATCCACGGCGATCTCAAGACTTTGTCCGGCTCCGCTGTCCACCTGCGTTGCCGCATTCGCCGAAGCCTCGCCGCTACCCATTTCGGAGTCCGGCGACCCTTCGTTGCCTCTCGTCGCTTCTCCCAGCGAGACATCACCGCCTTCGGTCTGCTCCCCGGCACCTGAGCCCGTGCCAGCGGTTCCGGTGCTGTCCGCAGCTTCCATGTCTGTTCCCGCTGGTCCTGCAGCCGCAAGGGTTGCTCGCTGACCATCGCGGTATCCAGCTATGTAGTGGATGACATCGGCCGCGGCTCCAGTGTCCAAGCCGACGAGGTCCGCGCATGTCATTGCGAGCACATCCGTCGGGACGGCCCCAGATGCCGGGGCATCCTGCGCCGAAAGGGGCGCCGCGCAGAGCGTCGACACCGACGAGAGTGCAAGCCCCATGATCCTTAGATTTTTCATCACTGCCTCCCAGCAAACTTTCACCTCTGGAATCAACGGCAGCCCCCAAGGTTCCCGCACGTCCCGGACGGTGCTGCCGGTCGGACGCGATCAGTTCGGCGCCTGCGGCTGACAATCGCAACGTGCCGGGCCCGCGGTCTCCGGCGCAGCACCCGGCTCCAAGCCCTGCCTGAGGCCGGATCCCTTTAATAATACCCTCATGTTGACCAGGACCAGATCCACCGTTTCACCACGTTCCGACGCATGGGATTACGTGCCGGAGGTGGGCGCCGCTGGTCCCGCTGCCGTTTCACACCACGACGAAGTCATCTGCCCCGAGACTCAGCCCAGTGGCGAGCCCGCCCGCGGCGAGTGTCAGGCCTGCGGCCGATCCGGTCCGGAGCAGC
>NZ_JCACKG010000251.1:0-48426 GCF_059505265.1 Myxacorys chilensis
TTGCTGAAACCACACTCCTCCAGTATCGCAAAATCCACACGTCTAGAACACGGCCAGTTTCGGACAATAGAACAAGTTGGCGTTGGTCAAAGGTTGCTTCCCTGTTGGATTATCTGAACTAGAGCTTTACCAGCTCTGGAGTTAGTTACAAACGTTTCACCTAATGTAAAGTTGACGGCGAATCATGAATTATCAGGTGGGCGGAAGTTTGCCGCCCAATGCACCGTCTTATGTCAAGCGGCAGGCAGATGAGGCGTTGTATGACGCGTTGTTGAAGGGCGAGTTCTGCTATGTGTTCAACTCGCGGCAGATGGGGAAGTCAAGCCTGCGAGTACAAACAATGCAACGCTTACGATCGCAAGGTGTGTGCTGCTGCGTGATCGACATTACTGCAATCGGCACTCAGCAAGTCAGAAGTGAACAGTGGTACGCCTCGATCGCCGCATCTCTCATGAGTAGCGCTGGGCTGACGATTAGATTGGCAGCGTGGTGGCGCGATCGCGCTCACATTACGGCTGTAAATCGATTGGCAGAATTCTTTAGAACCGTTCTGCTAGAACAGATCCCAGGAGATATTGTCATTTTCATTGATGAAATTGACAGCGTTTTGAGCCTTGATTTCTCAGTGGATGATTTTTTTGCCCTGATTCGAGCGTGCTACGACCATCGCTTTGAGTATCCAGCGTTTGAGCGGCTGAACTTTGCCCTACTTGGCGTGGCTACTCCGGCAGATCTGATCGCTGATAAAACTCGAACACCATTTAATATCGGTCATGCGATCGAACTGGGTGGATTGCAGTTTGCAGATGCTCTGCCGCTCTTACCGGGGTTAGCAAAGACCGTTCGCAACCCTAAAACGGTGCTGCGTCACATCTTAACCTGGACGGGCGGACAGCCGTTTCTGACCCAAAAACTGTGTCAACTGGTGGTCGAAGCGATGAGGGAACGCGACCTTCTAGACGGCGCTGCGTGCTCTTGCCAACGGACTTTGTCTTCATCGGAACTCGAACAGCTTTTCCGCATTCGCCTGATCGAAAATTGGGAGGCCCAAGATGAGCCGGAGCATTTACGAACGATTTGCGATCGCATTCTTACCAACGAACTCCACGCTGGACGTTTGCTGGGACTCTACCAGCAGATCTTGCTGAGTCAAATGACGCTAGAGAGCGAAGCAGTTCTAGTGCAGCATAGCGATGGGGCAAGTAGCACTGAGGGCAATGTCGGGGGCAATGTCGGAACCGATGGTAGCCGCGAACAGATGGAGTTAATCCTGTCAGGACTCGTTGAAAAACACAACGGACATCTGCAAGTCAAAAATTTGGTCTATGCGGCTGTCTTTAATTTGGAGTGGGTTGAACAGCAGTTGGCTCGATTGCGTCCCTATGCCGAAGCCCTAACCAACTGGCTGCATTCGTCAGGCGACGATGACTCCCGTCTGCTGAGAGGGAAAGCTCTGATTGATGCTCAGGCCTGGTCAGTTGGCAAAAGCTTGAGCGATCAAGATTATCGATTTTTAGCTGCAAGTCAAAGGTTTGATCAGCGCGAGATGCAGCGTGATTTAGAAGCTGCTCGCACTCAAGAAATTGAAGCTAGGCTCGATGTAGAACGAAAAAGCACAAAACGTCAGCGCCTTTTGCTAGCAGGCATGACTTTAAAGTTAGTTGCCGCGATCGTGATGGGGGCTTTAGCGTATGGGCAATATCGCCATGCCGCACGCAATGAAATCCGGGCCATCGCTAGCACATCTGAAGCATTATATAGCGTGGGTAAAGGACTTGATGCGCTAGTGATGGCGTTGCGTGCCCAACAACGACTCGTCCGTTTGGGCATTGTTGACTCTGCGATTCGCTTGCAAGTCGAACGGGCACTGGGTCAAGCCATTTATTCTGCAGTAGAAGCAAATCGGTTAACTGGGCATCAAAGCGACGTGCGCTGCGTTAGCATCAGCCCAAACAGCGAATTTATGCTCACCTGTAGCGCTGATGGAACGGCGAAATTGTGGCGGCATGACGGCTCCCAAGTTGCTACTTTGAAACACCCGGCGAGCGTGTTCGCGGCAGTTTTTAGTCCCGATGGCGCGATCGCGACGGCAGGGGCAGACAATACAATTCGGCTTTGGACGCATGATGGTTGGATCATCCGTGCCATGACCGGACACACTGCGCCGATTAACGGACTCGCCTTTAGCCCAAACGGTCAACTGCTGGCGTCAGCTAGTCAAGACAACACCATCAAACTGTGGAGCCGGGATGGACGGTTGCTCAAAACGCTAACCGGACATCAAGCCGCCGTACAGAGTGTTAGCTTCAGCCCGAATGGGCAGGAGTTAATTTCGGGCAGCCTAGACGGAACCATTAAACATTGGAACCAAACGGAATTGATTCGCACTTTAGACGGACATCGCGATGGTGTCATGAGCGTTGCCTTTGATCCGGATGGTCAATCGTTTGTCTCCGGTGGGCTTGACGACAAGATTCGAGTGTGGAAACGAGACGGCACGCTGCTCAAAAGTCTTGATGCCGATCAGCAGGGAGTGACTGCGATCGCGATTAGTTCGGGTGGAGGAACGGTTTCTTCGGCGTCTCGCGCTGGATTGATCGCATCGGTTGGCTTTAACAAAACTCTTAAGCTGTGGCGGCGCGATGGTACGTTGCTCACGACCCTCCGCGGTCATGACAACATCATCTCGAGCGTGGCATTAAGTCCCGATTATCACTACGCCCTCACCGGAAGCGTGGATCAAACTGGGCGAGTATGGCGATTAGATAATGGATTGCTGACGCGCATAGAAGGACATCAAGCTCCTGTCCATTCGGTCAGTTTTAGTGCCGATGGGCAACAGTTGCTCAGCGCCAGTCAAGATAAAACGGTCAAGGTTTGGACGCAGAGCGGAGTTTTATTGAAGACAATTCAAGACGAACGGCGTTGGGTGACCGAGGCAAAGGCGAGTCCAGATGGACGAGAGCTTGTGTTGGTTGAATCTGATCAAGACATTCAGCTAAGAGGCCGAGACGGCGCGCTGATTAAAACGCTGTCTGAACCGGGAGAAGCGATTTATAGCTTGCAGTTTAGCCCGATGGGAGACTGGTTTGTGACGGGCGGAATCCAGAAGGTGCTGCGGCTACGAGGGCGCGATGGCACATTGGTCAAAACTTTAGCTGGACACACAGATTCGATCTGGAAAGTTGCCGTCAGCCCAGATGGGCAAACGGTAGCCTCTGCCAGTCTAGACGGCACAGCGAAGCTTTGGCGCGTCAAGGATGGGGCGCTGTTGGCAACCTTGGCTCAGCATCAAGCCGACGTGCGAGCCGTGGCGTTTAATCCGAGTGTTGTGGCCTTGCCCAAGAATCAGGGGGCTGTGGTGACGGGCGGTTCTGATCAGACGGTAAAGTTGTGGACGCTTGACGGCAAATTACTTAGAACGCTCAAGGGTCATCAGGGGATGGTGTATGAAGTCAAATTTAGCCCAGATGGACAACTCATTGCATCCGCTAGTGCCGATAAGACAATCAAATTGTGGAAGCTAGATGGAACGCTATTGAGAACACTAAGCGGGCACACGGACACGATTCGAGGAATTGACTTTAGTCCAGATGGTAAACTTTTAGCATCTGCCAGTGCAGATAAAACTATTATTCTGTGGAACTTACAGCAAATCCTGTCTCTTGCTCCGATGACAGCCGCGTGTGACTGGGTGCGAGATTATCTAAGGACTAGTCCTAGCATTGACGGCAGCGATTGGCTCCACCAAGCTCCTGAGGATCGTACCCTGTGCGACAAACCGTAATTCTTAATCGCGCTGTTATATCGGTCGTTTAACTGTAATGCTTAACCATAGACTGATGTGTTTACCAACATTGGTTGATGTGTTGGTAAACACATTGCTAATTCAGAATGAACACATTTTAAGCTATCTCTTTCTTAGTCTGAAACTTCTCAGCCTGAAAGCAGGGATGATTGTTCTTGCACATACTCACCATTCCCCATACTCCTGACAGATTGCGATCGCGAGGTAATTGCTGATAATTACCGAATTCACTCGCGAGTTAACTCTTATGACCGTTGCTAACTCAGTTAAACTCCAATCGCCGTTGACGGCGGAAGAACTGCAAAAACTGAATGCCTATTGGCGTGCCGCTAATTATTTATCAGTCGGACAAATTTATCTGCGGGATAATCCGCTCCTCAAGCAGCCGTTAACGCTAGAGCAGGTCAAACCTAGATTGCTCGGACACTGGGGCACAACGCCTGGATTGAATTTCATTTACGTGCATTTCAACCGATTGATCAAACGCTATGACCTCAACACAATCTATATCTGTGGTCCTGGACATGGTGGACCGGGAATGGTCGCGAACACATACCTAGAAGGAAGCTACAGCGAACGCTACAACCGCATTACTCAAGACGAGGAAGGGATAAAACAACTGTTTTTACAGTTTTCTTATCCCGGTGGAATTCCGAGCCATGCGGCTCCCGAAACGCCCGGTTCGATTCATGAAGGCGGAGAACTCGGCTACTCTTTGGCTCATGCTTACGGCGCAGCGTTTGATAATCCTGACTTATTGGTTTGTTGTGTCATCGGCGATGGGGAAGCCGAAACCGGCGCGTTAGCCACAAGCTGGCACTCGAATAAATTTATCAATCCTGCACGAGATGGAGCGGTGCTGCCAATTCTGCATTTGAATGGATATAAAATTGCGAATCCAACCGTTCTTGCACGGATGAGCGATCAGGAACTTGAAAGTTTATTTGTTGGCTACGGATATAAACCCTACTTTGTAGAAGGTGATGATCCAGAAACGATGCATCAACTAATGGCGGGAACGCTAGATCAAATCGTAGCTGAGATTGGAAGCATTCAGCGAGAAGCAAGAACGCATGGATTCAAAGCACGACCGCAGTATCCCATGATTGTTCTAAGAACGCCGAAAGGGTGGACAGGACCGAAAGAAGTAGATGGGCTGCCGATTGAAAACACGTTCCGCGCTCACCAAGTTCCATTAGACAAATTGGGTAGCAAACCGGATCATCTGCGAATGCTAGAAGCGTGGATGAAGAGCTACAAACCAGAAGAATTATTTGATGACACTGGGAGACTCAAGCCAGAACTAGCGGAACTTGCCCCATCCGGCGATCGCAGAATGGGAGCCAATCCTCACGCGAACGGTGGCGTGTTGCTCAAAGATTTACGCCTACCAGATTTCCGCACATACGCTGTAGAGACGGGTGATGCTGGAACCGTAGAGGCAGAATCGACGCGAATTCTCGGTCAGTTTCTGCGCGATGTGATGAAGCTGAACATGGACAACCGCAACTTCCGCGTCATGTCTCCCGACGAGAACAACTCTAACCGCCTCAATGCCGTTTTAGAAGTGACCGATCGCGTCTTTACCGGAGACATCTTACCGATCGACGACCATATTTCTACCGATGGTCGCGTGATGGAAGTCTTGAGCGAACATCTCTGCCAAGGTTGGTTAGAAGGCTACTTGCTCACGGGACGACATGGATTTTTCTCTTGCTATGAAGCGTTTATCCACATTGTCGATTCGATGTTTAATCAACACGCGAAGTGGCTGCAAGCGTGTAACGATATTTCGTGGAGACTGCCGATCGGATCGCTCAATTATTTGCTAACTTCGCACGTATGGCGGCAAGATCACAACGGTTTTACTCATCAAGATCCAGGCTTCATAGACATTGTGCTCAATAAAAAAGCCAGCGTGGTTCGCGTGTATCTACCACCGGATGCCAATACATTATTATCGGTAGCCGATCACTGTTTGCGCAGCCGTCAGTATGTCAATGTGATTGTGGCGGGTAAACAACCAGAATTGCAGTGGCTCGATATGGATGCAGCCGTCAAACACTGCACCGCCGGACTTGGCATCTGGGAATGGGCAAGCAACGATGATGATCAAGAACCTGATGTCGTGATGGCATGCGCTGGAGATGTGCCGACCTTAGAAACCCTAGCCGCCGTAGATTTCTTGCGATCGCACTACCCAGACCTAAAAATTCGTGTGGTCAACGTGGTCGATCTGATGACGCTACAGCCACAAAACGAGCATCCGCATGGATTAAGCGATCGCGACTTTGATTCTATTTTCACTGTCGATAAGCCAATTATTTTCGCGTTCCACGGCTACCCCTATCTAATTCATCGGCTCACGTACCGCCGCACGAATCATAAGAATTTGCATGTGCGCGGATACAAAGAGGAAGGAACCACGACAACGCCGTTTGATATGGTGGTGATCAACGACCTCGATCGATTCCATTTAGCGAATGATGTGATTGACCGATTGCCAAAACTGAGAAACACAGGCGCATATACTAAACAGTTGATTCGGGATAAGCTGATCGATCATCAACACTATATTGTTGAACATGGTGAAGATATGCCAGAGGTTCGAGACTGGAAATGGCAGTACTATAGTGGTTCTGCTGTAGAAAAAGAGACCGCGAAAACAAGAGTTGAACAGTCTAGCAGCACAGATTCAACGATCGTCGGGGATGATTCGGCTGCCCGATCGTCGCGGTAGATTTACCCAATAGAGGGCGCGATCGCGCCCTCTATCTAACTTGCTCCGCTTTGCACTCTCAATCTCTTACCGCTCAAAATGTCCATAATTCGTCTAACCCCTGTTCTATACTCTTCATGCCTCTTAAACTTTATTTTCTTCGCCACGGACAAACAGATTTCAGCAGAGCAAATCTTTACTGCGGCTCTCTCGATCCAGACTTGACGGAATCCGGTACGCAAATGGCACAAGCCTTTGCAGATCGCTATCGCACGTTTACTTGGGATGCCGTTTATGTAAGTCCGAGAAAACGCACGATCGCCACGGCAAAGCCATTGTGCGATGCAATCCAAACTGAGATGCACTTGAGAGAGGGCTTAATTGAACTTAACTACGGTAAATGGGAAGGTGAAACCGTACAAACTGTGCAAACGACCTATCATGATGACTATGTAAAATGGTTGGCAGAACCTGCTTGGAACCCGCCTACTGGAGGAGAAACAGCGGTTGAGGCGGCGAGTCGATCTGCTCTGGTGATTACCGAAATTCAGCAGCACCACTCGACGGGCAACGTGCTGATTGTGGCGCACAAAGGAACAATTCGGATCATATTGTGTAATTTGTTAGGCATTGATTTAGGACGATTCCGCGATCGCATTGCCGCTCCGGTGGCATCGGTGAGCGTTGTTAAATTTGACGAACATGGCCCATTACTCGAACAGTTGGGCAATCGCGACCATCTTAGCGAAGCATTGCAAAATCTGCCCGGAACTTAGGTCACATCAAAACAGGCAATTACGCGATTAGAGCCATGAAAATTTTAGTGCTGAATGCAGGCTCAAGCAGTCAGAAGAGTGCGCTCTACGATTTGCGTGAAGACGCATCAGATCGCCCGTTACAGCCCCTTTGGGAGGCAAAAATCGATTGGACGCATCGTGAGGGCGTCGCCGAAATCGAGGTAAAGACCCACAGCGGTAAAATCCACGAAGAACGTTCAGCATCTGATCGAATCGGTACACTGTCCCATCTGTTGGAAACGCTGACGAGTGGTGATACTCAGGTTATTCAAGACCTATCGGACATTGAAGCGATCGGGCACCGCGTTGTGCATGGCGGACAGGACTATCGAGAAAGCGTCCTGATCACACCCGAGGTAAGAAGGGCGATCGCTCGTCTATCTACCTTTGCGCCGTCCCACAATCCAGCAAATTTAGAAGGCATTGAAGCGATGGAACAGTTGCTCAAAACCGTTCCTCAAGTCGCTGTTTTCGATACCGCATTTCATGCCCAGCTACCCTTATCAAGTGCAGTTTATCCAATTCCTTACTCATGGTTTGAGAAGGGCATCCGCAAGTATGGCTTTCACGGCATTAGTCACCAATATTGTGCAAACCGAGCGGCTCAACTGTTAAACCAAGATCTGAAAGAATTGCGGCTGATTACCTGTCACTTGGGCAATGGATGTTCTCTAGCGGCAATTTGGGAGGGGTGGAGTATTGATACAACGATGGGATTCACACCGCTTGATGGCTTGATGATGGGCAGCCGTTCTGGCTCAGTTGACCCTGGAATCTTGATCCATCTGATGCGGGAGGAACAATACTCTCCTGATGACCTGGATCATCTTTTAAATAAAGATTCTGGACTGAAAGGAGTGTCTGGCATTTCATCAGATATGCGGCAAGTTCTAGCGGCAATCGGTCGTTCTAAAGAGAGCGCCGCAACCCATTCGCAAGCAAAATTAGCATTTGAAATCTATGTTCATCGCTTGCGATCGGGAATCGGTTCGATGATGGCATCGCTACAGGGGGTTGATACATTAGTATTCACAGGGGGAGTGGGTGAGAACAGTGCTGACGTGCGATCGCAGACCTGCGAAGCCTTTCGCTTTTTAGGATTAGAATTAGACGCTCAAAGGAATGCAAACCATCCTGTCGATCAAGATATTGCAACACCAGCATCAACGGTACGAGTGCTGGTGATTCACACCGAAGAAGATTGGGCGATCGCTCAAGAGACCCAACGCATCGTTCGCAAACGGTGAACCTTTCTCAATTCGTCGAGAAGGTCAGGACACTTGCTTCAGTACAGTTCCCAGCAAGTCAATCATTTGATCAATGTGCTGCTTTTCTAGAATGAGTGGGGGCGAGAGCGCAATGATATCGCCTGTCGTCCGAATCAATAGCCCTTGCTCAAAACAGCGCACCATACAGTCGTAGGCACGTGCCGAAGGCTGTCCAGCAATTGATTCCAACTCAATTCCCGCCACAAGCCCTAAGTTCCGGACATCAATGACATGGGGCGCTCCCTTTAGAGAATGCACTGCGTCCTCCCAGTAGGGCGCTAGTGTGTTGGCCCGCTCAAATAACCCTTCTTCTTCGTAAATGTCCAACGTTGCTTGCGCCGCTGCACACGCTAATGGATGCCCCGAATAGGTGTAGCCATGAAATAGCTCAATCATCTGTTCTGAGCCTTGCATAAAGGCGTTGTAAATGCCCTCGCGCGCAAACACGGCTCCCATTGGTACAGCCGCATTGGTAATGCCTTTTGCTGCCGCCACCAAGTCCGGCATCACACCAAAATAGTCAGTCGCGAACGCTGTTCCTAACCGTCCAAATCCAGTAATGACTTCATCGAAAATCAGCAGAATGCCGTATTTCGTGCAGAGCGATCGCAGCCGCTCTAAATATCCCACTGGCGGAATTAACACACCTGTTGATCCAGCAACGGGTTCAACAATCACAGCGGCAATGGTAGAAGGATCATGAAGCACCACAATGCGCTCTAACTCATCTGCAAGGTGAGCACCCCAAGTAGGTTGACCTTTGCTAAACGCATTCTGCTCTAAATTGTGCGTGTGGGGTAGATGATCGACACCCGGCAGCATACTGCCAAAAAATTTGCGATTAGGCGCAATGCCTCCCACCGAGATTCCGCCAAACCCGACGCCATGATATCCCCGCTCTCGCCCAATCAGTCGCGTGCGGCTGGCGTCTCCCCGGACTCGATGATAGGCCAGCGCAATTTTAAGCGCTGTATCAACCGACTCAGAGCCAGAATTGGTAAAAAACACATGGTTGAGATCTCCTGGGAGCATTTGCGCCAGCCGTTCTGCCAACGCAAAAGGACCCGGATGCCCCATCTGAAAGGTTGGGGCGAAATCGAGCGTAGCGGCTTGCTGCGCGATCGCACGCGCAATTTTGTCGCGGCAGTGCCCTGCATTGACGCACCAGAGTCCTGCCGTTCCGTCTAGCACCTGCCGACCGTCTACAGTGGTGTAGTACATGCCTTTTGCCGATGCCATGAGCCGGGGCTTCGCTTTAAACTGCCGGTTAGCAGTAAAGGGCATCCAGAAAGCCTCTAAGCTCTCTGGCAATGAAAACGATTGTGCAAGGTCTTGCATGGCAGATCACTTCAGACATAGCGATACCCTCCACCATACCGTAAATGGAGGTGCGTTCTCTTGTGTCAGCCTGTGCTAGTCACAGATCATGTGTAGCCGATCAAAAGCAGATTTTTCTGGGTACACACAGCATGATTTCCTGGGTGCAAACCTATGCGCGATCGCAACTAGCCTACCGCTTTCTTCCGAGTTCTGCTGGCGGCTGTTTTAGCGGCAGCGGGTTTTTTAGCGGCGGGTGCTTTAGCAGCGGCAGGTTTTTTAGTGGCGGCAGCGGCTTTAGGCGTAGCTTTGCCTCGCTTAGCAGGAGTTTTAGCATCAGCCTCAGGAGCCTCTGCTTTTGCCTCAGGCTCTTTTTCCATAGCCGCGTCAGACATGCCATTTTGCAGAGCTTCTGCGGGCAGATTTAGAGTTCTGCGGCGTCTGCGAGTCTTGGTTTTGCCACCCCCATCGTCTTTCCGCGCCGAAGACAGATAGTACTTCAACGTAGATGGACTGATTTCTACACCTGTTTTCGATAGCATTTGCGAAACTTCGGTGTAGCTATATCCGCGATCGAGTGCCACTGTGATCTGATCTTTGAGCAAGTTAATCGCTTCTCGGAGTGACCAAATCTCTTTTGGCTTTTCGGGCAGATCTTGTAAAGAGGTAGAGGCTTGGCTGATAGCGTTCTTGGAAACTAACGTTGATGTCGGTGATCTTCTTTTGGTTGCTGCCATTGTTTTGTTCCTTGTTGCTGGGTAAGGGTGATAACTTTGCGCGATATTTACCTCAACCGTGGAGTTTTGCGGTTGCTTCGCAGTTCCCTGTTCGGGGTAATTGCAGATGCAAACGAACTGCAAACATGACGTTACTCGCTGAGGTGGATTGTTGAATTTCTGCTCTCAAGAGTTGTTTGCGACTCTACGAAGTTTGCGATTTGTATCGCATCGCTGTTATCGCTGTAATTATAGAGACATTTTCTAATTTAGCACCAAAATTTAAGAAATCAATGTCTAAATTTGTCTATATTGCCGTTGTGATTACTTCAATGTTGGTATTGACGAGTCGGAGTGAGGCGTATGTTATCGCTTCTTAGCCCATGATCGCTGCCCTGATCGCGCTGCTTATTCCCAATGGGTTAGCGGTTGTGATCAGGTGAATTGTTGCAGCAACGCCCAAAGCAACGGGGCTAAGATCAGCGCGGGTAAAAAGGACGCAATGCTAAGCTGAGTGACTTCGAGCAGGTTTAGACCCAAGCCGATGATCATAAGTCCGCCAACGCCAGACGTAAGCAGAACAGGGGGTGCGGTGGCTGGATCGGGCAGGGATTGAGCGAAGATGCCAGCCGCGATCGACAGTCCGCCTTGGTAGATCAAAATGATCAGGCTAGAGCAGGCAACGCCGACGCCGTAACTACTGCTTAGTGCGATCGCAGCAAAGCCATCCATCGCTGATTTGATCGATAGCACGGTGTTATTTCCTGCTAAGCCATTATTAAGGCTGCCAAGAATGGCCATTGGCCCGACGCAAAACAGGAGGCTTGCAGCGACAAATCCTTCGGTAAAATTGCCGCCTCCTTTAAACAGTTGACGCAGCCAATTGCCTATTGTTTGTAGGTAGGTTTCGATCTGCCACCATTCGCCTAAAAGTCCACCGACCACAATGGTGATCAGTCCAAGAATAATTCCGTCGATGCGGGCAGCTTGCACTTTGAGCAAACTTCCAGCCATGGTGACGCCTAAAAATAGGGTGAGCAGTCCGAGACCTTGGGTGATGATGCGCTGCATTCTGCGGGGCAATGCGTCTTGAAGTAAAAGTCCTAGAAAGGTTCCGAGCAGGACGGTGACGATGTTAATCCAGGTTCCACTGGTTTTGTCCCATAGGCTCAACGTTGCGGGGTAAATCAGCCACAGTGGGGGTAAAGACATGAATGAGTATTAGAGGGTGGTGGAGTGGTTAATTTGCTGGCTCTAGTCTTTGCTTGGCAGCAGGCATTTGGGATGCATCATATCAAAGATAAGGTTGCCTCACCTGAAGGACGTGGAGCGGCTAATTTGGGCGTGTGCCAGATTCAAATTGAGGCATGGGGATAATTAAAGTCTGTATTCGTTTCATCCCCTGTAGGCGGATAACTTTGTTTAGCGATCGCGGTTTCTCAGTTGAGATGGAGATGAGCAGGATTGAATATGAGACGTTGTGTTGTCTGAGATAGATTTGTTAGCGCTGGAGGGCGGTATACGCTAGTGTAGGCGGCTGAAGCTTTGTTATGGTCATGAACAGCCTCTAGGGGCTATTTTCTTTTGTCTAAAAGCAAAACGGATGAAAGATAGAGTTCTCTCATCCGCTTACAGATCCATTCACGAGTTTATTAAACAGACAAATCGCGGAGAAAGTAGAAGCGATCGCTACCATCACTTCCCTTTTTACGTCCTAAATAACCTGTTAGAGGTGACGAAAGCTCAATCAAAATTTCATGCATCTCCTCGCGCCTCAAAGGTTGGGGAGGCTTAGAGACAATATAAATAGCGTGAAGTGCAGATACATTTGCATCTTCATCGTTAGCATTTTCCAGGTAATGCTTTGTGAGTTCAACAATATGCGATCTCAACTTAATGCTTTGACTTACCTGACCAATAAACTTTTCTACTTCTTCATCAGCCTGGCCATCTATAAGATGTTCCTTCAGCTTTAACAAATCAACTGGATACTTGTGGTGTAATTTGACAAGTTTTTCAAGTGTTGTAGGAGTAATAATTGCCATACCGTG
This sequence comes from Myxacorys chilensis, assembly GCF_059505265.1. Taxonomy (NCBI): domain Bacteria; kingdom Bacillati; phylum Cyanobacteriota; class Cyanophyceae; order Leptolyngbyales; family Leptolyngbyaceae; genus Myxacorys; species Myxacorys chilensis. Next base: position 12,677 of record NZ_JCACKG010000251.1, read on the forward strand.
TACCCTTGCTGCTCTCTTCAATTGATCAGTTGGCTCACCTGGTCCAATAATAAGCTTAGCTGCCTGGCTAAATGTTTCTTTATTTTCGAGACGAATGGTTCCTAGATTTAGCAATTGAACTGCTGTATCGTTCGGAATCTTCTTGCCTGACTTACACTCGCCGACTAAAGGATAAGGATGAGAGCAAAAGAGGTCTAGTCCCCCTGCTCCACCTTTGTGGGAATAGTCAATGCTAAAGCCTAACAATTCAAGACTTTTGCGAACAATGTTTTCAAAATCTGTTCCAGCTTGATAATTACTCTTGCCTTCGTCATCTTCTTTACTGCGATCGCCTAAAAGAGAGATTTCGCTAATCCATTTTGGCTCCTCAATGACTTGGATGTGGCTGCTCTGCCATCCCAAAAGTTGCTTAATTCGATGCTTAAACACTGTTGTATTTAGAATTTCGCTAGCGTTGCTTTCCGCCTGCAACACTAATGATTCTAATGATGTATAAGGGTAAACTACACCAGATACTAACCAAGTTCTGCGTCGAATAAAGCTTGTTGTACTAATGGCTGGAGTGTCCTGCTCGCTTGCTGATACTATAGTGTCTTCGGAACTGGGAAAATAGTAAGGGCTGGATTGTGGTGGGGCATTGACGAGCATAGGTTCAGGCAAGCGATGAACTCTAAGGAAAAGCAGTTTCAGAACTTGATTCTCCTCGAACATATGCTCCAACGCAGTTACGTTCCAAACAGTTGAACGGGCAACTTGAAGTAGCAGCTCTTTAGTATGTGAATGCATGTGCCAATGGTACTCAGCACTTGCCCAGGTTTTAATTAGGACAGGAGCTCTCGAGTAGCGCTTGCATGTCTCTTGAGCATTACTCAAGAATTCTGGTTGATAGTACTCCTCCCGCGTGAGATTTGATGGAATGTGCTGAGATGGATACAGCCAAAATGCCTGGCCTTCTGGTACATACTGCTTAAAAGGTATAGCAATCAGCTTGCCCAGACTCAACATTTCTACATCGAAAGCAGGAATCTGAATTCCTTTGATAATTTGAATACTCATTCTGCTTCTGGCGCACTGAGAATTTCGCAAATTAATGGATTGTCAGTGACTAATCCCAATTCCTGGATAAGGGCAATTAGCTGCTCTTGTTTAAAGCCATAGTCCTCAGCTTGCTTATAAATTCTTTCCAGCACAACAAGCGGCTTAAGGTCACTATAGTTCAACACAACAACTTCTCCCCCTTGTCTGTTGACCAGTTGAGTTTCAAGCTCCTTGCCTTTTCTCCAATTCAGTGGAATTGGGGTAGAACGAACTAGACAGCCACGAGTTAGCTTGTACTTCTTGTAGTCTAGTAAGCGTTTCATGACAGCATTGAAAGAAATTCCATTGGTCGTCTCACATGCTCTGATGCCAATACGGACTTTCTTCTGATGTAACGAGTCGTAACCTGAAACCACTAAATGGAGATCGTGATTTGAAGCTCTAATTTCTTCAACTTGAGTGATAACTACATTAGCTGTACCTCTATTTGGCACCATTCGCATAGCGCATGTGAGGATAGCTGCCAATCCATCATCATCCTTTTCTTTTTTCGAGACTTGTACTTTGGTTAGAAGCTCGTTGTAAAGGTTGAGCAACTCTGTCTTAGCCTTTTCATCTGGATCGGAAGGAGGTGCAGGCGAAGTAGGTGGATTCCCAGGAAAAGGTTGCTGATGCTCCTCAAATCTCTTGGCACACCAGTTTCTAAAGAATGCACGCGCACCCGCCGCTTCACTTGCTACTTTTCTAAGCTCACTTTCCTCGAAGGGATAGAGATAGGGATAATCAGTGGAATTAAGTTGGTTCTGATTATAAAACCAATCTAGCCGTAGTTTGACTAGCTCTACTATTTGATCTGCCGTTGGTGGTTTGGTGCTTACTGCCCATTGTCCTACGCGATCAGGAATTCCACTGCCCATATGTTCGATTTCTCTCCACGTGTCGCTTATGACGCAACATAGAAGAATGACATTACTGCATTGGAAGTAGATTCGATCTAGGCATCTCGCTACAACCTGAGCTTTGCTGTCACCTGTCTCCAAATTAGGCTCAACGCTATCTAGCTGATCGAAGCAAATCACCACGGGCGCTCGGACAACTTCAGCTAACTTACACACTTGCTGAATAATCCAAATTGAGCGTTGATCTTGCTGGTCGGCTGAATACTCTGGTAGACCTGCTTGTTTAATGTAAGGGTGATCATCTCCTTTCAACCATGCTAATCCTACTTGAGCGACTTTAAGGTTTTTGAAGAGAGTAAATAGAGCTGCCTTTAGAAAATTGAAGTCTAATTCAGGTTGATTTTCTAAGATATTTTCTGTCAGGTTATCAAAGAAATTCTCAATTTCTGATTTAGCGACAGTTGCAATAATATATTTTCTGAGTAGATCAGGTTGATCACACTTTTCTACATACTCTTTATACTCTTTCTCATATTCCGTTCCTTTGAGTGTGGAGATCGCAGCAGCAGCAAGTTTCTGCCATTGAGTTATACCATATGCATCTTGTCGATTGAAATCAAGACATAAGCTGACACGAACGTGAGAGTCGATGCGATTGGGATTTTTACAAGGAGGAATATAAGAGAAAACAGCTTGACCATCTCTCTCAATATTTTTCCAAATCCGATGAATGACATGGCTCTTGCCTGTTCCTCGATCTCCTTTAATAGCAATGCCAACCTTTTTTGAGAATTTTTGGCGGATCTCGATGATTGCTTGAGTTATTTTTTGATCAACGTGCTGATTTAGGCTGGATAAGTCTGTCATGACATTACCCCAAACTTCATCGGCTGAGATCACTTGCTCTAGCATGAAAGGGTTGGGGCTATTCTTGCGAGCGTTGGTGAAAAGGGTGTAGGAATCTTGCGGTGCTGCGATCATGACTGCTGGCTCTCTTCAAACTTAGGTTGGTTGGCTGATATAGAACAAAAGACCTCGAATTTCACTCTCAATCGAATTGCGCTTTTGCTCCTCGGTTGCTCCAATAGCCTCACCCGTTTGTAAATAGAAAAGCTGATCTGCCTGCATGTTCATGATCCAGTTGTTAAACTCTGTCCTGCCAATGCAATTGCCCATTTCTTGTCTCATATGCCAAATGGGCACTAATCCACTGTAGTTGCAGCCCTTGTTCAATTCCTCAAACATTTTGAGAGCTTCAGTCTTGAACTCGTCATAGGATGAGATCTCAGCTTTAACTTTGCCATTGGAGCCGTTTCCATTTGTCTCAGCAATACGAACCGCACTATCATTTGATGCTCTTATCCATTTCAACAGCGCATTTGCAGTTCTTGCGCCAATTGAAGCGTCAAAGGTGAATTCAGCGTTTTTGAGTCCTTGGTCTAATAGTTGCATTCCTTTATTAGAGAGTGAGATGACTTGAATACGCTTACCAGAGATTGCGATCGCTTGCTCTTTTTCCAATTGGCTCAAAATCGGCTGATAACTTGAAGTTTTCTCTTTTGGGCGGGCCACAACTCGTGCCATTAATTCACCTTTCTTAATATCAGCGCCACCCATATCCCAAAGCGCTAATAAAAGTCGAGTTCGCGCTTGAGCCTCTGTTCCGCGCAATCCAGTTTTTTCAGTTTCGAGTGTTGCCGTTTTCATGCTCAAAGCCTTTGTTGATTTATTCTCGTTTAACACTCCAGATCGTCTGAAATCCGTCAAGGCTTCAGAAATTGTTCGAGTGTTTTATGCGGTTATGTATCGAAGCCGTATCATCAGGGCAATTAGTTCCCAGAATGCCCCTATGTTTACAGAATTAACGTAAAAACTTTACAAGCACACGTAGATGGCGCAAATCTCGCCTGTCTAGGCAGTAAGCGTATCTCTAACTCCCAAATAGCTTACTATCAGGGGGTTTTAGTGCATTGGAAGCTTGCCCTACCACTAACCATACAAACATTACATACGGAGTGTCTAGCGCGAAACAGTAAACTTGATACCGAAAACAGTGAAGTTGCTATAAAGAATAGATTTAAGTATCAATTGCAAATCTGATTTGCGTAATTACACATAAAATTTTAGCGTTAACGATGCTGATTCTCAATCCACTGAAATAGTCCTAATGTACTGACTGCTGCAACGAAGCTTCCAGCAATGCCATTCATGTTTGCTAATGCGACAAGAATATCGAGCGATCGGATAATGCGTGCCGGATCGTAGATTGCTACTCCTTGAGGTTGCGCGATCGCTTTAGATAGCAATAACCCCAGCGTTGCTCCGCCACCCAAAATCGTAACCAACATCCCAATGAAGCCAGCGATAACACCAACTTTCAGCACTTGTAGCACTTCCGCTTTCTTAGGATGCACACTCGCATTCAGATTCCGTAATCGTCGCGCAAATCGCGTCAGCCGAAAGGCAATATAGAGATTTGCCAGCAGCACGACAACCCCAAACACCCCCCAAAAAATGCCAATCCCTAACCCTGGCGTTACCCCTCCTGTTGGAACTCCGCCCGGGACGCCTGGAACCGTCGTCGGCGTGAGCTGCTGACTAAAGCTTCTACCTGTGATCGCAAACGCTAAGGTCAGGGCAGCAGCAGCAGTCAAAACGAACTGGAGGCAAAAGCTCGCCAGTCCAACCCATCGAAGAACAGTAGCAATCCGATCGAGTTTGTGTTGGTTTAGGCTAGTTGGGATTGGGGTTTCCATGAGAACTAAGGGCTGACGAATGAAAGAATCTGAACGACTGCCTTTCACAGTAGCTCTAGATCAACTTTGTCAACACGACCGCAAGTAGCAAATTTTAAGTAGCGAATTTTGCTAAAGCCACCGCTCAACGCATTGCCCGTTCAATTCCCAGTCCCCTACCGTTCTAAGACATCACATCCGGTGGAAGAAAAAGAGAATTGACGAATTCCAATCCAGACGTTTCAAAAAACTCGATGGTCAGATTGCCAACGGCTTGAGTTGTAAACCAATCTACTCCACCGCTAATCGTTGCACCCAAAATTGGAACCGTAACCGCAAATGACCGTTGCAGCAGTTTTTCAGTCATCTTTCTGCCAGATAATTTGCACAGTAGTTCGGCTAAATATTTAGGAGCCTCTTTTGTTGCAACCTGAATTGACGACGTTTTAAGGACATCTACTGCGTTAAATGCAGAGTATTTCATCATACTAGAGGCTTCGTTCATTGCAAATTCCTTCAGTTCATTTAACGAACCATTGGTAAGCAGGAGAAAAACGGCGGTTTTGAGGTCAGTATTGTAAGGCGTGTACCCATAAACGGACGCGATCGCTTTAATCATAAAATCCTGCGTCTTCCACGTTCTAATGAGATCTAGGGGCAACGTGAACGGCAACGCACCAGCTCCCATTAAGCCCGTTGCTGCGCCTAACCAACCGTTATTAAACGCTTGCTCCTCAACAATCTTTTGGGCAATTCCTTTGCGATCGAGGTGAGAATAGCTGACGCGAAGATTCTCAACGTAGGCTTCAATCGCCTGAGCATCAGAAACTAAAACCCAATCAACAAAAAATTCAAACGTCTTTTCTGCCAAGTTGAGGGATGCAACATTCATAAAAATCTGCTCACGAAAATTTGTAAACTGAACTTCAGTTCTCTGCATTCTAAATGATTTGCGATTCAGCCTGATTAAGGTTTCTCTAATGAATAACTGAACGGTTAGAGATCTGCTGCGGACTATGCCTGACTAAACGGTAACCTTACCGTAAACGTTGTCATCCCGTCTCCACTATCGACCTGAATCTCTCCATCGAGGCATTCGACCAAGCGTTTAACGAGGGCGAGTCCTAGCCCTGTGCCGCCCTGCTTCCATGGGTCAGCTTTCGGCACTCGGTAGAAGCGATCAAAGACTCGACCCAATTCTGCCTTAGGAATCTCAACGCCCGAATTGCACACCGTAATTTCAAATTCTGGATCTACCGCGTCTGCCGTCACCAAAATTTCTCCTTCAGGAGGCGTGTACTTGCAGGCGTTATTCACCAACTCTACAATCACCCGTTCTAAACTAGAGCGATCGCACTCAACCGCTAGTAGCTCTTTATCGACTCGAATGGTTAATGCCTGCGATCGCGCCTCGGTGCGCTTGTAGAACGGTTCGATTAGCTCTGGAAGCCAGCTTTGTAAATCAAGTCGCTCAGGGCGCAGCACTTGCCCCCCCACTTCTAAACGCTGTAAATCGAGCAAATCATTAATCAGTTCTGTTTCACGAGTGCATTCGTTGTCGAGAATCTGTAAATAGTGATCGCGCTGAGTCTCCGTTCCCACAAGTTTGAGGAGTTGAATGGCCATTTTCATGTTGGTCAAGGGCGTTCGCAACTCGTGAGACACCGTACTCAAAAAGTCGTCTTTGAGTTGACTCATCTGATGCAGTTCATCAATTTGCTGATCTAAACTCGCCTCGATCTTTTTGCGATCGCTAATGTCTTCGAGCAAAATGAGAATGCCATCTAACTGAAAATCGCTCTCCGTCTTCTCAAACGAGCGAGACTGATAGGACAACGGCTCTAGCTGCAAACGGTGCCAGCGCGTGCCGAGCAACTGCTCTTTTGGTCGGGCAGGACGTTCAGATTGCAATGCGGCTAAGGCGTCTTGCCACTCACTCTCGCTCAGCCACTGAGGCACTAACTCAAACTCTAATCGACTGCCAATCTCAAGTTTCAGCAGATTGGCAGCAGTCGGATTGCAAAACCAGACCAGCCCATCGAAATCGGCGGCAGCAAGCCCCATTGAAAGACTGCGTGCGATCGCAGCTTGGGTCGATTGCGATCGCCCAAATCGCTCTGCAAGGGCCGCTAACTGAATCACGCGCTGCATCGAGGCTAGCGAGTTGGGCGGCAGCGACTGCGGTTCCATGAATGTGGTCGGGCTAATCACGAGGTCAGACTCGTAGCGCTGCCACAGTTGACGCACCTGCTGCTGCAAAATCGAATTCATGCGCAACCGCTCGGTCAACGCGACCAATATTGTCGTTGAAACAATCAGCCCAATCGGAAACGCAACTGGAATCAAAACATTAAACTTTAGTAAGAGTAAGCTCACTCCCCCCCAACCTAAAGAACTACCCAGGGCAATCAACGCTTGAATCTCCGACCGCCAAAAACTGAGAATCAAGCTTAACCCCGGACCTCCTAGCAGCAGCAGCAGCCAGACAGGCTCCACAGGATGCAGCGCGTTGTTTTGCAATACATTGTGAATCAGGGTGGCTTGCAGATGCACTCCGCTCGCAGGTGGATTGAGATTAAATGGCGTCCGCGCTGGATCGAGACCCGAAGCGGTTGCGCCGACCAGCACAATTTTGTTCCGAAAGGCACTATCGCCCACCAAGCCTTGCACCACGTCTGCAAAGGAATGACGCTGAATGCGTTTGATCGAGCTTGCCCAATTGAGCCAAACTGGTCGGGTTAAATCTACTGGTGGAACGGGAGCTTGGGTCAGCGAGTAGCTCTCAATCGCGGCTAGCCCAAAGGCAAGATTGGTTTGAAACCGAGGATCGATCTTTCGCACAATCCCATCCGAATCCATGTTGGCTCGGATGTGACCACTGCCAGAGGCGGCATCTTGCAGTTGGGGTACGGGAAGCAGTGGAAACTCGCTTTGATTGTCGGTTTGAGCCAGCACGACTCGCCTCGAGCGGGCGATCGCTTGCGCTAAAGTCGCGTCGTCTGGTGTTGCCTCAGAGAATAAAACATCGATCGCAATGACACCTGCTCCTGCTTTAGTTAAGCGATCGATGAGTTGAGCATAATATTTTCGCGAAAATGGGAATCGCGCTAACCGTTTCACACTAGCATCATCGATCGCGACTAGCACCAAGCGATCATCCCAGGCAGCTTCACCCCGCGCCTGAAATAGGGCCGTGTACGCAAGCTGTTCAGCAGGTTTCACCACTCCTAACTCTAGTAGGGCAGCGATCGCGATCGCTGCGATGCCACCCGGGAGTAAGCGCCATCCGAGTTCACTAAAGCGCCAGTTCATAAGTTTGTGTCTTTCCAAGCGGAGTAGTGACAACGACTTTAAGCTTCAGGAATGAAGGAGCGAGATAGAGAACTCGAAAAAAACCATTGCGATCGACAGGTTCGGGCGCTCCGTCGATCGTGACTGTATTGACCGGATCAACTTGACCCACCAGACGCACATTCCGAATGCCCCCGCGAGCGATTTGTCGGTCAAATCGGTACGCCAGACCCGGATCATCTCTTAACGGTACTGGGTTTGTTGGCGCTTCACCTGAAATTGTAAAATTTTGATAGCCGTTGGGAACTCTCACTTCTACTCCTTGTGCGGTGGTGGCGACGGCTCCTTCCAGGGTTGCGATCGCGGTTTTGCCGCTCGGCTCGACGCTGATTCCAAACTCTGTTCCTCGCACACCACTTAGCCCGGCTGGGGTCCGAAGCTCTAACTCCGATTCTCGGTTGGTAAAGCTGCGGAGCTTGAGGCGAACCTGCCCCTGCAAGACATCGAGCCGCGTAATCCGCCCATTGTTTGGAGTTATTTTGAGTTCTCGCACCCGGAGTGTAGTTTTCTCTAATACCCGAATCGTCCCAAGTCCAGTATCGACCAGTAGGGTTGCTGACGAATTCTTATCGGTGGTGATCCTGTCTCCTACAATAATTAAACGATCGCCTACACGGGCAGGGCGAGACACATTTTGAGCCGCATAATTCACGTCGCCAGAGACCTGCTGAACTGAAATCCATCGATTTACTCGAACCCGGATACTGTCTTGCTGGGCTGTGCTTTGTGATACAAGTATCATTAGAGGTGAGATAACGGCAGCAATAGCGCCGGGTAGAATCCTGAATTTCATAACGTATTATTGTTGCATATCATCTCACATGTGCCAGAGTAAACAGAGTCAAATTTTACAGTCAAATCTTTGGCAATCTGAAACAAGTACTTAACCCAGTTCGTCACGCTGCTTCTATAGAATGCAATATTTTTATGAATGCAATCGTTTTATTAATGGATTGATTTCAAGCCGTAATGGCTCTCAGAAGACGGATTCAGATAGATCTCGTGTTTTTTCTACTCGAACTAATATTACCAGTTCTCAAAGTCAAGTTTGAGAGAGGTTGACGACTGCAAACCTTACAGATGGATAGGAGTTATGTGAAGTGGGTTGATCTACAAACGATTGTCTGAGAACGAATAAATTGTGTTAGAAGAATTGAGCAAAAGCTGCTTGTTTAGCGTGAAGTGTGAGTTATGAAGAAAGTATTGACTTTAGGTGCAGTCTCACTGCAAATCAGTGGAGTCCTAATCGCAGGATGGTCAAGCTCAACTGCAGCGGCTCCAGCCCAATTGGCACAAAGCGCGACTCCGAAAGCGGTAGATCAAGCTGTCGCCTGTGATGTGCTAGTTGTTGGCGGCGGGATTTCTGGAGTTGCGGCGAGTTATGAAGCGCTAAAAGCGGGTCGAACGGTTTGTTTAACTGAGATTACGGATTGGATTGGCGGACAGCTAACGGCTCAAGGAACCTCTGCCCTCGACGAACGACCGACTCAGCGATCGCAGCTTTATTTTCCGCAAGGCTACGCCGAACTACGGCAGCGCATTCTCGCTCAAAATAACAACAAAAATCCCGGCAGTTGTTGGGTGAGTTTGGTGTGTTTTCTGCCAAAGGAGGGGCACGAGATTCTACAATCTCTCTTGAAAGAAGCTGAAAAGCAAGGCAAAGGAAAGCTTTATCTGTTCCCAAATACGGCGGTCAAATCGCTACAAATTGAAGGGAGTCAGATTCAGTCGGTGCGGGGCATTCAACACAGTCCAGCCGCAGGCGCACCCCCGTTAAATACGTATCCGTTATCTCGCACGATTGAAGATAGCTATCGTGAAGCGGACTCTGAGCTATTCAAGAAGAAGATTGTCCGGTTTACGCCGCCTGCGTCGGGCAAATGGTCTGTGGTTGAAGCGACCGAAACAGGAGAATTATTAGCCTTAGCGGATTTGCCCTACCAAGTGGGAGTGGATGCGCGATCGTATCGCAATCCGTCGTCGTCGAGCGAGACTGACAATCCTTATTGCGCTCAGGCGTTGACCTACACGTTTGCAATGGAAGCCACCAAAACTCCGCAAACCGCTCAGCCGCCCGATTTTTATGCTCAATACGAGAAGTCCTATAGTTTCAACGACGAGCGTTACGCTCAGTCGCCCGAACTTGTGTTCACCTATCGTCGCATCGCCAGCCAAAAGCCAAATTCTGGGTCTAAAACGGTGCTTCCAGGCGATATCTCGATGCAGAACTGGAGTTGGGGCAACGACTATGCTCCCGGAACCTCAGCAGATAACTATTTGCTGACTCGTCAACAACTGCGTTCAACCGGACAACTTGAACCGGAGGGATGGCTGGGTGGATACCGGGTCAGCACGCTCAAAGGAGCAGAAGAACAGGCGATCGGCTTTTTCCATTGGTTTCATTCCGGCACGTCCGATGCCAAGCAGCCGATCAAGAAGCCCTATCCCAACATTCGCTATCTACAAGGCTTCGATTCTCCGATGGGCACGGCGCACGGATTATCGAAATATCCTTACCTCCGCGAATCTCGTCGGTTAGTAGGTCGCTATGCCTATGGCTACCCCAACGGATTTTTAGTGGATGAAGTCGCAATGTCGCGCAAGAACTTTAAAGATCCTTACTACACCGAAACCCTGACGCCAGAAGCCTACCGAAATTTAGCCGCCTCGATCGCGGGATTGCGCACCATTGATGTGATTCGCGGCAAGATTGAGCCGCAGCAGGTCGAAACTCGGGCGCGATCGCACATCTATCCCGATAGTGTGGGCATTGGTCATTACAACCTAGACTTTCACCCCTGCATGGTCGAGTCGCCGCCCGAAAAACCAGGCAATCAGGAGCGTCCTGGAGAACGGCAAGGAGCCAGTGAAGCGTTTCCGTTTCAAATTCCGTTGCGATCGATGGTTCCGCCGAAGATCGATAATTTGCTCGTGACCGGAAAAAGCATGGCGATGAGTCACATCAGCGCCTCGGCGTATCGAGTTCACGCGATCGAATGGTCAATGGGTGCGGCAGCAGGAACGACAGCCGCCTATTCATTAGAAACGGGAATCCTGCCGTATCAGTTAGTGGAAAACCTGCCGAGAGCAAATCCTAAATTAGAGGAATTGCAAAAACGGTTAAATGCGAATGGCAATCCGACTGCGTTTCCAAACACATCGATTTTGAATACGAATTGGAAGGATTGGAAATAAGACAAACAGCGCGATCGTAATCAAGCTAACCCGTTGATTGCGATCGCGCTTCTAATTGCACCTAGAAAGCGGAGATGCACCTTGACAAACATGCCTTTGTTTTTAACCACAATCTAAGAAACTCCAATGTCATCATCATTAGCAATGCATTGCTGACGGCTTAATTTGTGTTCTGTACAATGCTGGTCAAAATCCTGCGGCGATGCCTTCGCCTCGTGGGTCGGCGGCTCCTTCCAACACTCCATCCGGCTGCACGACGATCGCAGTTGCATTGCCCCAGTTGGGTCGCGATTCGTCAATCTGATGTCCGCGCCGTCGCAGTTCTGCAACCGTCAACGAATCAAATCCCCATTGTTCGACCATTAATTTATCAGGCAACCACTGGTGATGAATACGGGGTGCGGCAACGGCTTTCTCAGCGCTCATGTTGTAGGCTAAAACGTTCAACACCACCTGCAATACGGTTGTAATAATGGTGCTGCCTCCGGGTGCACCTGCGGTCATTCGCAAGCGTCCATTCTCGGTCACAATTGTTGGCGTCATGCTGGAGAGCGGAATTTTTCCTGGCGCGATCGCATTGGCCTCTCCGCCGACTAACCCAAATGCATTCGGTGTATTCGGCGCACTTGCAAAGTCATCCATTTCATTGTTAAGCAGGATTCCGGTTCCTTTTGCCACTACACCTGCCCCAAATCGAAGATTCACGGTGAACGTTAAACTCACAGCATTGCGATCGCGATCGACAACGGTCAAATGGCTGGTCTCGTTCGATTCGCGAGACAACTGCTGGATTAGTTTTGGATCACCCGCTTTGACTTGACTCGACGGAGTTGCTGTTTTAGGGTTAATTTCTTGCCGCCGGAGTTGGGCGTATTTTGGACTTGTCAACGCTGCAACGGGCACTTTGACAAATGCTGGATCGCCTAAATAAGTCGCGCGATCGGCGTAGGCAATTCGCATCGATTCTGTTAGCAAATGCAATGTGTCGGGACTATGCCACCCCAATGTTTTGAGATCAGTTGTTCCAATCAAATTGAGCATCTCAAGTAAATGCACTCCGCCCGATGAAGGCGGCGGCATTGAGCATACTCTTGCTTTGAGGAAATTGCCGCACACCGGATTTCGCCACGTCGGACGATACTGCTTCAGATCATCGAGCGTAATTAACCCACCGTTGACCGTCATATCCTGCGCGATCGCAGTCGCTATTTTTCCCGTGTAGAAACTATTGGGATTTTCGGAGAGCGATCGTAACGTTGCCGCTAACTCTTTTTGCACCAAAAGTTCGCCAACTTGCAGCGGCTTTCCGTCGCGGGTAAACAAGCGTCGAGCATCCGCATTTTTTCCTAATATTTCTAAGCGCTCTTGCGAAGCCGTGGCTAAGGGCTTGCTGATTGGAAATCCAGTTTCAGCAATCCGAATCGCGGAGGCCATCACGGTCTTCCAAGGCAACTTTCCATAGGTGCGATGGGCTTCATACAGTCCTGCAACGGTTCCCGGTACGCCCACAGCGAGATGTCCATCAGTGCTGGCGTTTGGACGCACCTTGCCTTGAGCATCGAGGTACATGTTGCGGCTGGCTTTGAGAGGGGCCTTTTCGCGAAAATCTAGCGCTCTAGTTTCGTTCTTGTTCGCCTGATACACCAGCATAAATCCACCACCGCCAATTCCCGCTGAAAACGGTTCGACAACAGAGATTGCAAATGTTGTGGCAACAGCCGCATCCACAGCATTTCCCCCTTGTTGCAGCATGGCAAGCCCTGCTTGGGAGGCGAGGGGATGGGCAGAGGCAACCATGCCCTTAGAGGCGCGATCGAGGAAGGGATAGGGAGTGTTGGATGAAGACGGGGAAGCGGGGGATTGAGCAATATCTCTAGCGTTGCGCTCTGCGCTAATGGCAGCAGTAATGGTTAAGGGATAAAAAATTGCAACAGAAGTTGAAATGCTGAGGCAGATGAATTTGGAGAAATGTGAAAAGGCAAGTCGTTTCATAACGGACATCAATGCAGATTTAATTGACGATACCATCAACCTATTGCTGTTACTTTGTTTTCGCAAATCTTGTTGTTTTTGCAAATCTTGTGAACGTCTTTTACATTTATTGCCCTATCCGCTGCCAAAGTTGCCTGCTATCGCATACGCTACGCTCCATACTCCAAGCCAAATTAGAAAACACCAGCGCGTCAGCCGCAGCGCTGCCCGAATTCGCTCTGGAGTAATCGGACGAATGGGTTCGCCTAATAAAGGCTTCGGTTTCTCCACGCCTCGATAGTAGTTAACACCGCCAACTTGTACCTCTAGCGCAGCGGCATAAACACACTCGCTCCAACCCGAGTTTGGGCTTGGATCTTGAGCCGCATCCCGTTGACATAGCTTCCAGACCTGAATGGGTTTACCCGAAAGAAGACCTAATGTAATCACCGTCAATCGGCAGGGAAGCCATGTTAAAACATCATCTGTTTTGGCGCTAAACCAACCGATTTCAGCATAGGGCGCGGTTCGATAACCGACCATCGAATCGAGTGTACTCGCGGCTTTGTACGCGATCGCGAGTCCAACGCTCCCCACTGGAAAAAATGCTCCGACCAATGCATAGAACAACGGAGCCATAACCCCGTCAACGGCATTCTCAGCAACGGTTTCAAACACGGCTCTGAGGATTTCGGGTTCTGATAATGCGTCTGTATCACGTCCAACGTATAATCGCAGCCGCGATCGCGCCGCTTCCAAGTTTCCCTCGGTCAATGGTTTCAGCACATCTTCCGCCGCATGGCGCAAACTGCGTCCGGCAAAGCAACTGGCAAGCAGAACTGCTGCAACTGCAATTCCCAATCCTGGATGAATCGAGTGAGCGATCGCAAGAATGATTTGTGCGATCGCACTACTTCCAACAATGAGTGCGATCGCTAACCCAACGCCTGCCCCTTTCAGCAATATCGGGTGTTTAACAAATCGGAAGACAGCCGTTGTGTATTGACCAATGCTCCAACCCATCACCTGCACCGGATGCAGCCACCCCCACGGATCACCAATCAGGAAATCCAACACTGCCGCACTCACTAGAACGATCGCTGCATCCTTCAAATCTGCCTCAACCAAACTCATACCAACTCAGCAAATACTTAAATATCGTACAGACGTTTCGCCGAAACGTCTCTTCACGATTTCGCTCGATATTGCAATCTGCTGCATTGAAATAAATTGGCATCACACAATAAAACTAGCTTCTTCCCCTTGAGCCGCTTGCCAGCTTCGCGCATCGTAATATAAATCTTCTAACGAAATGCTGTACAAGGCTTCTTTCATTTTCTGATGCAGTCGATTCCACAGACCAAACGTGACCCAATCTCCCGCCTGAGCGCTGTCAGGAGTGTGACGCGGTAACGGCTCTACTGTCTCGCCGACCGCCTCTAAAATTTGCCCTAGCGAAATGTGAGCAGGCTGCCTTGCCAGTTGATACCCGCCTTGGACGCCCCGCACCGAGCGGACAAGTCCTGCCCGTCGCATCTCAATTAGCAGCTTTTCTAAGTAAGGTGCAGGAATATCTTGACGCTGCGCGATCGCGCTCACGGGGGCGGGCTGTTGTTGAGGCTGAAAGCATAAGTCAAGCAGTGCCTTAACGCTGTAATGTCCGCGAGTTGTGAGTTTCATGATCGCAATAGCTATGTATTGATATTTTATGATGTGCTACTAATCGTTGCACCTTGCATTCAGGTTTTCGAGGTGGTTTCATTTTTCCACTATTTCATCTAGGTGCAGTGGTTGGGTTTGCCCTCTCATTGGGATTTCCGCAACTCTATCCGACGATTAGTATGGTGTGCATGATGGCAGCCGTGACTGTAGCCATTACTAAGACGCCGATTAGTATAACGGTGATTCTCAGCGTTTTATCGAGTACATCAATGGTTCCGGTGATCCTGATTGCGTGTATTGTTAGTTTCTTGCTGACGACTGACTTGTCGTTAGTTAAAACGCAGCGATCGCGGAGTGAACTTTCTTCAGAATCACGCGTTTTCACTAGCGAATCGGCTCCTCAATCCGTTCCAGCCGAAGTTTAGTGAATAATTCAACACAACAAAAATTCCTCTAGTGTTCTGAGCGTAGCGCTGGAGGAATTTTTATTATGCTTCCTACAAAGTCTCGTCCAAATCATCGTCGCATCTTCAGCAACTCTTGTGCTGAGGCGACTAGTTTGATGTAAACATCGGTAATTTCTTCTGCTGAATTCAAATGAAATGTCCAGACAATGTTGACTTTGAATCCTGCGTACTTTGCAAAGCCTGTCACTTCTACCTGCTCGTCTTGAGTGTCAACAGTCTGCGGAGTGGCTTGCATTCCCTTCGCTTCCGTCTGGAGATAGGTCACGATCGCATCTCTGCCCATCACCTCAGTCTTGAACGGCGCATGCATGATGGCATCAACCGTGAATAGCTCTGCGGTTGCCTCAAACTCGCCCGCGTTAAACGTTTCAAAATACCGTTGCACCGTTTCAATCTCAATACTCGTAGAATCTAAAGTAACGTCACTCATAGTTCATTCTCATTGCGCTTCTACAAATTACGAACTACAACGGGCACATAATCTTCTCTCCCTAGATTGAAATGCACGACTTAACGAACCAAATTAAACAAAAAGCGTTAGAGCTTGGATTTCACAAAGTTGGAATCGTTCAGGTGGAAGATTTTAAGGACGATACAACTGCAACGGCATCTCTGCGATCGTGGCTTGATCAAGGCTATGAGGCAGATATGGCATGGATGGCAAATCCTAAGCGAGAAGATATTTTTCAGGTGATGCCAGAGGTGCGATCACTGATTTGTGTAGCGCTCAATTACTACACGTCCCACGCTCGATTAGAGGGCAAGGAGTACGCCAAAATTTCTCGCTACGGCTGGGGGCGAGACTATCATCGCGTGTTGCAAAAGAAACTCAAAGCGTTGGCATCGTGGCTAGAAACTCAGGGCGATGGCATTGAGGCTCGTTACTATGCGGATACTGGACCTGTGCAAGATAAAGTTTGGGCGCAGCGTGCCGGAATTGGTTGGATTGCGAAGAACGGTAATGTGATTACGCGGGAGTATGGATCGTGGGTGTTTCTGGGTGAGGTGTTGACGAATGTAGAGTTAGAGCGCGATTCGCTTGGCGAAGCTCCGAGGAATCGCTCGCACACTCAGCATTGCGGAACCTGCACGCGATGTATCGAAGCGTGTCCTACTGGCGCAATTACTCAACCCTTTGTCGTTGATGCGAATCGATGTATTGCTTATCACACGATTGAGAATCGCTCTGAAACCTTGCCGGATGCGATCGCGCCTCAGCTCAACAACTGGGTCGCTGGCTGCGATATCTGTCAGGATGTCTGTCCTTGGAATCAACGCTTTGCCCAAGAAACTGATGTTTCTGACTTCCAGCCTTACCCGTGGAACGTGAATCCGACTTTAGAAGAATTAGCCGAGATCTCTGATGAAGAGTATGAGCGACGATTTCCGGCTTCAGCATTGCGACGCATCAAACCCACGATGCTGCGCCGTAATGCTAGGGCTAACTTAAAGCATGTTGCAGGTACAATCGCATCTAATTCACGGCGAGGGCAATCCTGAATATCTTTGGCGTGTACGGTAAAATGGAATGGCTGGAAGAGCCTTTCGGTCACTTTAGTCAAATACGGCAATAGGCTGAGTTGTTAATGCTTATGCTGAAATTCCTTTAACAAAGCTTCTGGTGAATGAGGATAACGAAAGAATAGTCATCAACTCCCTTTAATGTTTAGGAAATACTCGTTATGAATAACATCCAGATAGAAGGGGTTGATAGTTCTCTCAGTCGAGCTGTTTTAGAGGATATTTACTCCCTAAAAAAACATCTTGATGATATTCTTACAAGCTCAGATAAAACTCTAATTGAAAATTTGACTCAAGAGGCAGAACTTTTACTGGGACAAGCTAAGGATGATTCAAAAACGTATCACGAAAGATATGTTGTATTTAGTCGATTGACTGAATCTTTTTTTGATGCGTGGAGGCACTACAAGGACACTCCTCAGGCGATCGAGCTTATCAAAGACATTGATCATCTAAGCAATTATTCCATAGCATATTCCTATTTGCTTTTCAGCCTTTCTCTTATAAATGAAGGAAGGATAGGCGAGTACAGAGCTGATCTTGAAAGAATGGTTTCAGGTTTCCTTCGGCTCTCTGAAGTTGTTGATGTATTTGCAGACTTCTTCTCTATTTCAGAACTGAAGCAAATTTATGATGGTGCTAAGGACGCGATTTCTGTCTCTGCCCGTGATGTAATAGAGTACTTTGAGAACGGCTCAGAATTGTCGAAATTAGTCACTCAACTTAGAGCTTATAGCAGCCTTATTGTATTAAAGGTTGAGGAGCATATTAAGAATGTAGAATCAACCTTAGAAGAAGATACACAGCTTAAAAGCAAACTAGAAATCGATTCATCCTCTAGACCCTGGTGGGAGCAAATCGCTGGAACATTTGATGATGACTCAGTTTATGATGAGGCGATGCAGTTGGGGTGCGAGTATCGCAGCTCTCTTCGCCCGGGTTCTACACTGCCATCAGATGTATAGATGTATATTTTCGATACTGATCATCTCAGTGTTTTAGAGCGTGGAGGAGTCAAAGCTCAACGCTTAATGCAAAGATTGGCGAATGTTAGTTCTACTCAAGTAGCGGTAAGCATCATTAGTTATGAGGAGCAAATGCGGGGATGGTTAAGCTACATAGCTAAAGCCAAGACTGTCAAACAGCAGGTTGAACCTTACAAACAGCTCAAGCAACAATTAACAAATTACTGTTCAATCCCCATTCTTGAGTTTGATGAACAGGCTGCTCAAGAGTTTCAGCGTCTCAAGAAAGCGTATCCACGGCTTGGCACGATGGATCTGAAAATTGCATCGGTTGCATTGGTGAACAAAGCAGTTCTATTGACTCGAAATAGTGCTGACTTCGGGCACATTGCAGGTCTATCCATCGAGGACTGGACATAAAAAAGCTGAGCATTTGTCAGTAATACAATAATGTCTATGCACCCAGCTATCGCGCACAGGAGCCCTAAAGCAAGTGCGATCGCACTTTCCTCGAAACGAATCAAGGCGCAGCAAACCTATGATGCTGCGCCTTTACCAAAGCTGAGTTAGAAGATGCAGGATGTAATTAGCCCCTTTGATGAACTAGCGGTGATTCCTGCGATCGCCTCATCCTATTCCCATTCAATCGTGCCAGGCGGCTTCGAGGTAATGTCATACACCACTCGATTTACCCCTTTCACTTCATTCACAATTCGGTTAGAGATCGTTTCCAACAAATCGTAGGGAGCGCGAGACCAATCCGCTGTCATACCATCTTCACTCGACACCAATCGCAGCACGATCGGATAAGCATAGGTACGCTGGTCACCCATCACACCCACACTGCGGACGGGAAGCAATACAGCAAACGCCTGCCAAAAATCGTTGTACATGCCTGCACGATTGATCTCTTGACGAACGATAAAGTCAGCATCCCGTAGAATATCGAGCTTCTCTTCATCGACTGCGCCGAGAATGCGAATGGCTAAACCTGGGCCTGGGAACGGCTGACGATTCACAATTTCTTCAGGCAGACCGATCGAGCGTCCCACCTTCCGAACTTCATCTTTAAACAGCTTCCGCAGAGGTTCTACCAGCTTAAATCGGAGATCTTTAGGTAATCCACCGACGTTGTGATGGCTCTTAATTTTGACTGCCACCCGTTCCCCGGTTTGTGGATCAACGTTGGTATCTGCCGACTCGATCACGTCAGGATAGAGTGTGCCCTGCGCCAAGTAATCGAACGGGCCCAGCCGCCTTGATTCTGACTCAAAGACTCGAATAAACTCATGTCCAATTCGCTTGCGTTTCTCTTCCGGATCATCCACTCCGGCGACAGCCGCTAAAAAGCGATCGCGAGCATTCACATATTCCACATTAATGTGAAACTGCTCATGAAAAAGCTTGACTAACCGCTCTGGCTCTAGCTTTCGCATAAAGCCCTGATCGATAAACATGCACGTTAGCTGATCCCCAATCGCGCGATGCAATAAAAACGCCAGCGTTGATGAATCAACACCTCCAGACAGCGCCAATAGCACTCGCTTATCCCCGACTCTACCCCGAATTTCCCGCACCGATTCTTCCACAAACGCATCGGTTGTCCAGGTCGGATGACAATGGCAGATGTGATAAACAAAGTTGCGAATCAGAGACTGTCCATCCTGCGAGTGAACCACTTCTGGGTGAAACTGAACGCCATAAAGTTTACGATCGTGATCCGCGATCGCGGCACAAGGCGTATTGGCGGTGTGTGCCAAAACCTCAAATCCGTCAGGCATGGTTGTGACAGAATCTCCGTGACTCATCCACATAATGGAGCCTTCGCCCACATTCGTTAGCAGATCCGTCGGATCGTCGATCATCAAGCTCGCCTTGCCGTATTCACCAAGATCTGCCCGCTCAACCTTGCCTCCCAGTTGTTGCACCATCAACTGCATTCCGTAACAAACGCCCAAAACTGGAATTCCCAGATTCCAAATTTCTGGATCGCAATGCGGAGCGCCCTTGTCATAAACTGAACTCGGACCTCCAGAGAGAATGATTCCAACCGGATTGAGTTGACGCAGTTGCTCAGCTGTCATGCGGTACGACAACACCTCAGAATAGACTTGAGTTTCACGAATGCGCCGCGCAATCAACTCAGAATATTGAGAGCCAAAGTCTAGAATGACGATCATTTGGCGGTTGAGGCTGTCGAGAGTCGATGTATTTGTAGATGCGGTCGTATCAAGAAGGGAGTGTTCTGTCTGTGGTGTCACGGAAATTTCACCTGATCAAAGTCTGAGTGTGGGTAGACAAACTAGCTAAGCGTTGTTTTGAAGAACACTAAAAAATGCGTCTTTAATATAGAGTAATTTCGCTATTTTAATTACATTAGCAAACTTGCTTCAACAGTGTGGCTGCAATTTGGCTTTGAATGAGAATCTGACGAGACCGATCAAATAGCACAGAGCCAACTTGAACCGAGGCTTGGGCATGGTTATAGATGTAAGCTTGACAGCGATGATCGATCGTTTCTGCGATCGCGCTATACACTCGCTCGACCCAATCTCCATCCAGAGTTCTCAGATAGTTCAAGCCGTCTTCGGTCGTGGCACAGTTAAAAATCCTCTGTAGCTCTACCGTTGGGAGTCCTGCTTTAGCGGCGTGAGCCGTCAGAATTTCCAATCGACCATCAGCAACATGATGATGGGTATGAAAAATTCCGCCTGCCAGTTTCACGAGTTTTCCGTGATAGCCAAAGAGCAGAATTGACTTCACCTGTTGCAAACCCGCTTCGACAAGCAGCGAACCGAGCCAATTCGCGGTTTTAATCAGTCTTTCTGGTTCAACTCCTAGTCGAGTCGCCAAATCTAACCCGTTCTCGCCGACACAAAACACTAGGCAGTCAAATCGCTGCGCTTTCTCCTGCAATTCTTGTCGAAAGCGTTCTAGCTGACCGGGAGCGCTGAGCGGTTGAGCGATTCCAGAGGTTCCCAAAAGCGACAGTCCTTCGACCACGCCAAAGGCTTCATTCGACGTGCGTTTGGCGAGCGATCGTCCCTCTGGCAAAATAATGGTGACTCGAATCGTTTCATTGGGTTGGAGCGATCGCTCCAAGTTTTCAATCAATAACCGCTTGGCATAGGCATAGATGGCGGCTCCCCCGTCCGTCCGTCCAACCCCTTCTCCTCCGTCTAGCACAATGCGAGCGTCCCCCATTTCCTGTTGGTAACTCACCATCGCCCAGACGGGAGTATTCCGCGTCAAATCTAGATTGTCACCCGGATCGCTCCGCGTGATTCCCAGCGCAACTCCGGGTTGAAGACTTGCCACCTGCTCGATCTCAATTTCCACCGTTCGAGCGGGTTCAATCAAATCTACCTCAACCGAAGCCACCGCTTGAGCGGTCTGGAGCTGTTTTAGCGCCGCGATCGCCGCCGCACATGCAAATACCGGAAGCGTATAGCCTGCTCGAACGTCCATAGAATTTCGTGTGATTTAAAACACCAGTACTTTGTGACGGATGACGCCGCCATTCTGTCTGATTTACTTCATCCTTAAAGAACTCAGAGACTTGTCAAACCAAAAGAACCGGCATGATAAACGGTGAATTGATTTTAGGCTCAACGGATGATAAGACCTTTCCAACGACAGTAGTTTTGCAGCCGAACGGCAATCTTTCAGATTTAACTGAAACCTCGTTTGGAACACATTTAGGAGACGCGATCGCGCAAGCCGATGCTATCGTCGTCGATTTGCTTTGGATTGACACCATCGACCAAGCTGGACTTTCCATCTTACTGTCTGGCATGACGCAGGCGGTCAAACTGGGAAAATCTCTATCGTTTCTGTCGATGAATCAACAGACTCGTTCAACGCTAGATTCCAGTTGGGAAAAGCTTCGAGACGTCAATGCCTCGGTTCAAGTAGACGTATTCACTCCAGAGTTTGAGCAGTTTCTAGACCACTATCAAATTCACGGAGTCAAATCCACGGGATTGCCACAACCTAGCCTTTCAACCTAACCCTTCTTGAGGGCCAGCGTTAAGCCATCTCCGATCGCAACTAGACTAAGGCTCACCCGATCGTCGGCTGCCAGTTTTTGATTAAACGCCCGGAGTGTGTTGGTAATCTTGTCTTGATCGGTTGGATCAGCAACTCGACCTGACCAAAGCACGTTATCGATCGCGATGAGGCCACCCGGACGCATAAGTTGCAGAGCGCGATCGTAGTAGTGTTGATAGTTGCCTTTATCGGCGTCAATAAACGCAAAATCAAACGTTTCTGCCTGTCCTTCCTCAAGCAAGCGATCGAGGGTTTCTAAAGCGGGTGCAATATGCAGATCGATCTTGTCGGCAACGCCTGCTAACTGCCAATAGCGACGCGCGATCGCGGTGTAGTCTTCGCTCACGTCACAGGCAATGAGTTTGCCGTCGGGCGGCAGTGCCAACGCCACAGATAATGAACTGTAGCCTGTAAACACCCCAACTTCCAACGCTTTTTTCGCATCCATCAACCGAACCACCAGCGCCATAAACTGACCTTGATCTGGCGCAATCTGCATTCGAGCTTGCGGATGAGTGGCAGTTTCTGCTCGGAGTTGAGCGAGTGCGTCTGTCTCTCGCACCGAATGAGACACGAGATACTCGTAAATCGAATCGCTTAAACTAATAAATTTCTCAGCCATCGTGAAATTTCCATCTCAAACCCGTCTGGCTTATGCTATCGCTGATAGGCTAGGAGAAGGAGCGATATGGTGAGGATAGAGCCGTGAATCGATGGATTCGAGTTGTGTTGTCGGTGCTGCTAGTGGCGTTGTTAACCGCTTGTAGTGGAAATGGATTGCCGAGCAAAAACTTGGTGCGAAAAGCGATCGCGCTTCAGGTCGGTCAAACTCAGCAAGAATTGAGTCAGCAGTTAAAACTATCGTTGCCTAAATCGGCGCTGAAGATCGATCGCGTCGAAATTGCTGAGCAAACTCCGGTCACAATTCAAGATCTGCCGTCCTACCGGGTGCAAGGAACCTACGATTTCACGCTTAAACTAAAGACTCAAGAAGCCAACCAGCGCGATAATCCTTTCGAGGTGTATGTGCAGCGTCAACGCGAAGGAAAAACGTGGCGATTGGCTCAGCCGCAGCAGACTGAAAATGAAACAACTTGGGTAACATCGCTGATTGAGTAGCGCTAATGGGGGCTGAAAGGCTTTAACATTCGGCAGGCAGCGGATTTGATAACAGATACAGCAGAGGGCGTCCGCTACATTATTATCAGATCCGCTGCCTGCCAGCTTTATTAGCAATTCAGAGCCACCCTAAATCTTCGTGCGATCGGTCAAAATTTCGTAGCCGGTTTCTGTCACCAAAACCGTGTGTTCAAATTGTGCAGAAAGGGATTTGTCTACGGTTACGGCTGTCCAGCGATCGGCAAGGATGCGCGTATTTTTTGAGCCTGCATTGACGATCGGTTCGATCGCAAGGGTCATGCCTGCTCGCAGTTTCACATTCGGCATCTGGTGGGTGCGGAAATTGAATACGGATGGCTCTTCGTGGAGGTTGCGTCCTACGCCGTGTCCAGTGAAGTCTTCGACAATTTTGAAGCCGTTTTCTTCGACGTAATCTTGAATGGCTCCGGCGAGATCAAGCAAGAAGGCTCCGGCCCGGACTTGTTCAATGCCTTTGTAGAGAGCTTGTTCTGCGACACGAATGAGCTTGGCAGCGTCGGGCGTTACGTTGCCCACGGCGATCGTAATGCATGAATCACCATGAAAGCCTTCGTAAAATGCACCAGTATCGACTTTCAGCACATCTCCGGCGCGGATTACTTTCTTGGGGTTGGGAATGCCGTGAACGACTTCGTTGTTGATGCTGGAGCAGATGGAGGCTGGGAAGCCATGATAGCCCTTGAAGCTTGGGGTTGCGCCCATTTCGCGAATCCGCTTTTCGGCGTAAGCGTCGAGATCAGCAGTGGTCATGCCGGGTTTGACAGTTTCGGAGATTTCTTTGAGGACGATCGCGACAATTTTGGCCGCTTGGCGCATGATCTCGATTTCTCGAGGGGATTTGATCTCGATTCCCCGACGTTTTTTGGGAGCTGGAAGCAGGTTGCTAAGGATGTTCATGGAAGGCTAATGGCTGAAAGAAATAGATGGAGAGGCGCGATTGGCTTTGCCAAGCTCCAGAGGATCGCTGGAATCTCGCGTGACGAATCTCTTCGGAACTGGCGAAGCAACCGTAAGAAATCCCGATCTCTAAAGTAGCTTATATCTGAGGACAACATCTCGCAAAATTGCGGTGACAAACCCTAGATTGCGGAGAATGGGGGTTCTCGCTGTGTTGTCGATAGGTTTGAAAGGAGCAGGTTTGAGTCTCTATTAATCTGCGATCGCTCTCCATATTCCGACGGTCAAGCTTTAAGCTCAAACGATCGAGCTTTGACCCCAAATGATCCTACTTGAAACAAGAACGATCGCATTTCAAAC
This sequence comes from Myxacorys chilensis, assembly GCF_059505265.1. Taxonomy (NCBI): domain Bacteria; kingdom Bacillati; phylum Cyanobacteriota; class Cyanophyceae; order Leptolyngbyales; family Leptolyngbyaceae; genus Myxacorys; species Myxacorys chilensis. Next base: position 36,946 of record NZ_JCACKG010000251.1, read on the forward strand.
AGGAACAATCCTACCTGAAACAGGAATGATGCCATTTCAAACAGAAACGATGGCATTTCAAACAGGAACAATCCTACTTGAAACAGGAATGATGGCATCTCAAATAGGAAGAATGCCATTTTTTACAAAAATGGTGAAGCTTTGCGGAAAAAGTTTGCTTCTTGAAGTAGAAAAGAAGTAGCCCTACCTAGGAGTGGTGATGACTGATCCTGTGACAGCGTTGACGGCTGCTGCGATCGCGGATCTTGCGTTCAGAAAATTCATTGAATCGGGGGCAGGTGAGCTTGCGAAGAAGTTTACCGAGGGTGCAATTGTCAGGATGGGCGACCTTCGCAAGAAGATTTGGGAAAAAATGCGGGGAAAGCCATCTGCGGAATTGGCAATTACCTCAATTGAGCAAGGATCGACGGCAGAATTTGATCGGCTCATTGCTTATTTGCAGGTGGCTATCGATGATGATCCGAAGTTTGCCGATGAAATTCGGGTGATGGCGCAGCAAATTAATGCAGGCAAGATTCAAGATAATAGCTCGATGACCCAGAATAACTATGGCTCTAGTACGGGCTATCAAACCAAGATAGAAGGAGGCACAGCGTTTGTTGGGGGAACGCATTATCACTCTTCTAGGGCGGAACACGTGGAGAAACGTACAGATCGCGGGGAGAAACAAGTGTCGGCGAAGAAGATTCTGATATTGGCGTCGAATCCTAAAGGGACATCTCCCCTGCGGCTTGATGAAGAAGCCCGCGAAATTGAAGAAGGCTTGCGGCGATCGCAGCAGAGAGAGCAATTTAAGCTTGAGCAAAAGTGGGCGGTACGTCCAAAAGATGTGCGGCGTGCGATGTTGGATATTCAACCCCAGATTATTCAGTTTTCTGGACGGGGGGAAGACGGGCAAGGATTAGTGCTGGAGAATGACGCTGGCAAATCACAGCTTGTTTCGACAGAAGCACTGGCAGGATTGTTTGAATTATTTGCAGATTGTGTGGAATGCGTAGTTCTGAATGCTTGCTATAGCGAAGACCAAGCAACGGCGATCGCGCAACATATTCCATACGTGATTGGCATGAGCCAAGACATTGATGGTAGAGCCGCAATTGAGTTTACGGTTGCCTTTTACGATGCTTTGGGTTCAGGACAGTCGATCCATTTTGCGTATAAGCTCGGCTGCAACGCCATTCAAATGGCAGGTGTTACAGGACATTTAATTCCAGTTTTGAAGGAGAAGATTCAAAACCCTTAGAAAGCTCGCAGATCAATCGGGGCATCGGGTCTGTGAGCTTGAATGAAAAGGTGTCTTGTATTAACAACCTTCCGTACAGTGGAGCGATCTCATTTGTTGGTCGAGAGGATGACCTCAAATCGTTGCATGAGCAGTTGCAAGAGGGAACGACTGTAGCGGTTTCTGCAATCTCCGGTATGGGTGGCATTGGTAAGACTGAATTAGCATTGCAATATGCTCTTAAACACTGTCTTGAGGGATCTTATCTTGGTGGACTCTGCTGGTTGCGGGCACGCGAGGAAGTCGGAACCCAAATTATTAGTTTTGCTCGATCGCTGTTGGACTTAACGCCACCAGAGGATCTGGACTTAGCAGAAAAGGTGCGGTGGTGTTGGGAACGGTGGCGCGAGGGAACGGCATTACTCATCTTTGATGATGTGCAGGACTATGAAGATATTCGATCCATGCTTCCGCCTCAAGACTCACGCTTCAAAGTTTTGATGACGACGCGATCGCACTTCGGATTGCCAGTACAAGAATTACAACTCGATGCCTTGTCAGAAGCGAAAGCGCTGGAATTATTGAGAGTGTTAGTGCAGGATGATCGAGTTGATCAACAGTTGGAGCGATCGCAACAATTGTGCGAATGGTTGGGTTATCTGCCATTGGGAGTGGAGCTAGTCGGGCGGTATTTGGCGAAGAAACGGGATTCATCGATCGAGCTTTTGTGGCAACGGTTGCAAGAAAAACGCTTGGAAGCGAGAGCATTTAAGCAAACAGAGCCTGGGATGACCGCATCGTTAGGAGTTGCCGCCGCATTTGAGTTAAGTTGGCAGGCATTGGAGGAGTCTACCCAGCAAGTGGCAGCGGTATTAAGCCTATTTGCCTTAGTCGAGATTCCGTGGGCGATAGTAGAGCAGTGTTTACCGGAGATGGATGCTGAGGACTTGGAGGAGATTCGAGATCAGGTGCTTTTAGGGAGTAATTTGCTGAAGCGCGTGGATCAAGGGATGTACCAACTCCATCAATTATTGCGGGAATTTTTTGCATCAAAGCGAGAGCAACGGGCAGATGTGGAGGGATTGAAGCGAAAATTTTATGAGGTTGTCATTGCTGAGGCAGAAAGAGTCGAGAAGAAGCCTGAGCGATCGCTCATCCAGGAATCGACCGTGACGATCGCTCATTTGCAAGCGGCGACCGAACGGTTAGCAAGACCAGAGCAAGCGCTTGAGTTGGTAACCTGTCTATTCTGGATAGCAGAACTCTACTGCTTGCAAGGACTATATGGGGAAGCAGAACCGCTGTTTGTGCGATCGCTCTCAATTCGGGAAAAGCAGTTGGGAGGCGACCATCTTGATCTGGCTCAAAGCTTGAATGCTCTAGCCGGACTGTACTGTAGCCAAGGACGATTTGGAGAAGCGGAACCCCTCTATCTACGTTCTCTTAAAATCCGGCAACAGCAATTAGGAGACGACCATCCCGATGTGGCAGAAATCCTGAGCAACTTGGCATTTTTGTGTAATTCTCAAAAACGATATGAGGAAGCGGAACCGCTCTTTGCGCAATCTCAAGAAATCTGGCGGCGGCAGTTGGGCGATGACCATCCCCACGTGGCAGTAAGCTTACACGGCTTTGCAAACTTGTATCGGCTTCAAGGACGGTATGAGGAAGCGGAACCGCTCTTTGTGCAATCTCAAGAAATCTGGCGGCGGCAGTTGGGGGACAACCATCCCCACGTGGCAAGGAGCTTGTTCCGTTTAGCAAACTTGTATGATTCCCAAAAGCGCTACGCGGAAGCAGAACCCCTCTATCTACAATCCCTCGCAATCAATCAACGGCAGTTGGGCGATAACCATCCCGATGTGGCAATGAGCCTGCACAATTTGGCAAGGCTTTACTGTTCTCAAGCACGTTACAGCGATGCAGAACCACTTTTTCTACGATCACTTTCCATTCTACAAAATCAGCTTTTTGTGGAACATCCTTTAACAGCAAGGGTCATGAGTCATCTGGCACACCTCTACGATTTGCAAGGACGCTATGCTGAGGCAGAAACGCTTTACCTGCAATCTTTACCGATTTTGTCTGGCAAGTTAGAGGAAAACCATATCTGGAGACAGGAAGCGTCAAACACCTTCCGATCGCTCCTCCAAAACGCCCTGCAAGAGCATCGCACCGATGAACTCTCGGATGATCCAATGACACGATCGCTCCTCCAACAATTGCAAGCCGCATCGGATTGAGGAACGAGCGCAGATTGAAGGGGTACGATCGCCCTTTCCCAAACAACCCTAGCGATCGCTACTTGTACACATCCCCACGAGGTGCGATCGTCGTCACCACATAAACCTCATTCTCTTGATCTTCCACAAGCAAAACCCGATATTTCCCAACCCGTAATTTCAGTTCAGGGCGACCCTTGAGCGGTTTAATATCGAGTCCCGTTGCATCTTGCACCAATCGATCGAGCGCTTCAATCACCCTCAGCTGATCCTCAATTGGCATCCGTTTTAGATAGCGCTGAGCAGGTCTGAGGAGAACATAATCCCAATCAGCCAAGATGCTCTCCCAACAATTGCCGTTTTAGCGCTTTTGAACTGATGCCGCGATCTCGTCCTGCCAAATAATCTTGTATTGCAGCTTCACTCTCCGCAATTTCTGCTGGTGAAATCACTTCGTCACTTCCTTCGACGGCAGCAGATCGGTAAATCAGGTGACTTAACGCTTGCAACAACTGAACTTGTTCATCAAGATTCAAGCGTTGAGCCAAATCTAACACCTCTTCATAGGTTGGCGTTTGCATTGATTCACATCCTTTCCCAACGTTAAATTCAGTATAGGTTCCTTTTCTCAGTTCTGTGAATTGCCTTTTTCATTCAAAAGCAGAAGCACCCAACCTAACCGATAACCAGACAGCACAAGCGCTCTATCAAGTGCAACCAACACTCCACAAAGCGAAGCAATCCTTTGGAGTTTGCAAGCGATCGCTGTTGCAACAGATTCAGAATGCGGAAAATTAGGGCACGATCGCAGATTGAAGCAGTGCGATCGCAGAGATCTTTCCTTGCATCCTCAAGCCGCCTACCCCGTGATCACATGTTCTAACTGGAGTGGATTATTAACTTGCTTCGATGCATTTAAAATCTCCAACCCTACCAAATTTCCAGCCGCATCATAGTCTAAAATTGCCCCCGATCGATCTTCATGACTCTCCTCAACCTCCGCCTCAGAGAACACAATCGTTAAAATGTCCACTTCCGGATCATAAACAACTTTCATTCCGACCTCCAATAGCGAGAAATCTGATTTGTCTTATAAACAGTCATCACGATCGCCGGTTCTGTCCGGTCTGAGACAACGACGCGCAACAAATAAATTCTCCCATTCTCGAATTGGAGTTGAGACTGATAAATGCGGGTGCCATCGTTTTGCTCAATCACCTGTTGAGGACTTTCTAACACAGAATCGAGTAGCTCGATGGGAATCTGACGCCGCTCTAGTTGCTGTTCGGCGTGTTTAGAGATGTAGAAACTCACTTTCGTGAACCGAGCGGGATAGACAGAGATCCATTCTAGAGCTAGAAATCAGAACGCTTTGATGCGAAATCGCGACTACCTTGAGTTTTGAAACTGCACTCGGTGCTCCAAAGACTACAAGCGAAGAACGATCAAGACACAAAGCACGATCGTCAGCAGCGATTGCAAATTTGGGGAGCGCGATCGCACAATTGCAGGCAGCGATCGCAGATTGAAGCAGTGCGATCGCCGCTTAAACAAGAACGATTTTAGAAAATAGCGCTCAATCCTCTACAGTTTAGACTTCACAAACATAGCCAACCGCTCCATTCCCCGTTCAATGGTGGTCATGTCTGTTGCATAGGACAACCGGATATGATCATCCACCCCAAACGCAATTCCTGGGATAGCCGCCACTTGATGCTCGGTTAACAATCGATCGCAAAATTCCAACGAACCCATGCCAAACTTGCTGATATTAATCAGCAGATAGAACGCCCCATCTGGCTTGACGCACGTTAATCCTGGCATAGCAGTAATCAGATCAAAAATAGCCTGTCGCCGTTCTGCAAACGCTTGGCGCATCTGTTCGACACACTCTTGAGATCCTTCATACGCCGCGATCGCGCCATATTGAGCAAACGTACACACATTCGACGTGCTGTGTCCCTGAATCTTCGTTGCCGCTTTAATAATCTCGACCGGAGCCGCTAAATATCCAACCCGCCATCCCGTCATCGAATACGCCTTAGCAAATCCATGACTAATAATCGTGCGATCGAAGACCTCTGGACTAGCCGCTCCAATGCTGAGATGCTCGGCTCCGTCATACAAAAGCTTTTCGTAGATTTCATCCGACACCACCAGAATATCTTTCTCGACAATCACCTGCGCGATCGCGCGAATTTCATCCGGCGTATACACCATTCCTGTCGGATTCGAGGGCGAGTTCAAGACAAATAGTTTCGTTTTCGGAGTGATCGCTTGCTGCAATTGATCCGGGGTAATTTTGTAGTGCGCCTCTGCCGTGGTGTTCACCATGATGGGCGTTCCACCTGCCAGCTTTACCATTTCGGGATAGCTCACCCAAAATGGCACCGGAATAATCACCTCATCTCCCGGCTCAATCAGCGCCATCATCAACCCGTAGAGCGAATGCTTACCGCCATTGGTGATGATGATATTGTCGGCGCTGTAGCAGAGATTGTTGTCCGACTGAAGCTTATGTGCGATCGCGTCTCTTAATTTGGGTTCTCCCGCCGCTGGGCCATAGCGCGTTTTACCTTGTTGCAGCGCCGCTACGGCGGCTTGTTTAATATGGTCAGGCGTATCAAAATCAGGTTCTCCGGCACTAAAGCTACAAACATCAACCCCATCGCGCTTCATCGCTTTGGCTTTTGCATCGATCGCAAGCGTTAATGAAGGCGTAACCTGACTGACCCGTGCTGCCAACTTCATATTAAAAATTAAGGTTGAGTAGAAAATTTAGATCCAAAACCTAACCGAAGCAGGCATGGATTCTAGAGGATTCTAACTCAAACCTTAATCCTTAGCCGAGAAACCTTAACGCTAAATTAACTACGCGATCGTGACCTCCGGAGAGAGGTAAACGTCTTGAATCGCGTGAAAGAGCTTGACGCCCTCCTCAAACGGTCGCTGAAAGGTTTTGCGACCCGAAATCAAGCCACTTCCGCCTGCGCGTTTGTTGATCACAGCCGTCCGAATGGCTTCCGCAAAGTCAGACTTTCCTGACGCACCACCTGAATTGATCAGTCCTGCCCGTCCCGCGTAGCAGTTGAGCACTTGGTAGCGAGTCAGATCAATCGGATGGTCAGTTGTCAGATCGGTGTAAATTCGTTCGTTCGTTTTGCCGTAACTTTTTCCAGTCGCCTTTTCCACTGCGCCATAGCCGTTATTGTATTCAGGCAATTTTTGTTTGATGATGTCTGCCTCGATCGTGACGCCCAAATGATTGGCTTGCCCCGTCAAATCTGCAGCGAGGTGATAATCTTTGTCTTGCTTGAACACTGGATTTCGCAAGTAGCACCAAAGAATCGTTGCCATGCCTAACTCATGAGCGCGGGCAAACGCACGGCTAATTTCTTGAATCTGGCGCGATGAGCTTTCTGAACCGAAATAGATGGTCGCCCCGACCGCCACCGCTCCTAAATTCCAAGCTTGCTCAACCGAGGCAAACAAAATTTGATCAGCTTGATTGGGGTAAGTCAGCAGTTCGTTGTGGTTGATTTTGGTAATGAACGGAATCTTGTGAGCGTACTTGCGAGACACACTGCCCAGAACTCCAAGCGTCGTTGCCACCGCATTACATTCTGCCGCGATCGCCAGCTTAATAATATTCTCGCTGTCAAAATAGATGGGGTTTGGCGCAAACGACGCGCCTGCCGAATGCTCAATGCCTTGGTCAACTGGCAAGATTGAAAGATAACCTGTATTCGCTAATCGTCCCGTTGAGTAGAGCTGTTGCAGGTTTCGCAGGACTTGGGGAGAGCGATCGCTTCCAACAAATATTCGATCGACGAAATCTGCTCCAGGCAAATGCAGCATGTCTTTTGACACTTTCGCTTTAAACGTAAGCAAATCTTCAGCTTCATCACCGAGCCACGTTTCAATAGACTGAGGAGCAGAGAGTGTAGCAGTCATTGCCATATCCTCAAGAAGGTTCCCTCTCAATCTAGCGATTTCTGATTCGTAGTTCATGAGAATTTTGGAAGATGAAAATTAGCAGAGCGTTGACCACGATCGCCGCTTCCAACATTGAGCAATCTGTAACGTTCTACGGGCAATTGCTAAGTCAAAGCGCGACAACTCACCTACCAAACGTCTATGCAGAATTTCAAATCAAGGACATCCGCCTGGGACTTTACAAACCCCGTGACGCTGAATCATTACTCTTGTCCCATCCGACTATCAGCCTTTGTCTCGAAGTTGAGGATTTGGATGATGCGATCGCGCACCTGACTTCTCTCGGCTACCCACCGCCCGGAGCCATTCTCCACCCGTCCCACGGTCGAGAAATCTATGCCTACGATCCAGACGGCAACCGCATCATTTTGTATGAGCCTGCAAAAACTGGGTGAGACGCTGCCAAACCTGTTCCAGCACGTCCGGTGAGTCAGAATCAAACCATTCGATTGTCTGATCCGATCGAAACCATGTGCGCTGACGCTTCGCGAACTGTCGTGTATGCAGCACAATTAATCGTGCTGCTTCTGCCAACGAAACGTCGCCGCGCAAATACTGCTTCATCTCGCTGTAGCCCAAGGTGTTAAGGAGTGGCAAATCCTCACCATGCTTCTCACACAGCATTTTCACTTCTGTTTCAAATCCCATTTCAATCATTTGCGCCGTGCGTTTCTCAATCCGTTGATCTAGAATGCTTGATTCTAATCCAATTTGCAAAATCGGATACGAGGGTGGCTCTTCGCCCTGCTGCTCAGAAATTGGGCGACCTGTAACATAGAAAACTTCCAACGCTCTCAGCGTCCTCACCTGATCGTTGGCATGAATTCGCTGAGCCGACGTTGGATCGACCTGTTGTAAAAAGGCGTGAAGTTGCGGTTGTCCTAATGTCTGAAGCTGCGATCGTAACTCCGCTTGAGGAGCAACCCTCGGAATCTTCATGCCCCGCACAATCGATTTGATGTACAGCCCAGTGCCGCCGACTAATAAGGGATGAGGGGTGAGGGATGAGGGATGAGAGTGTTTCGGCTTCACTTTTGCATCCTGCTTGGTGCTGACGATACCGCAAGGTGTCTCTCCACTTTTATTCCTTCCTTCAATTATTTCCCTCGCCATCTCCTGAAACTCTGCTACTGTCAGCGTTTCCGTTGGTTCACAGATATCAATTAGATGGTGCGGCACAAGATTTTGCTCTCGTGCGGTTGGTTTTGCCGTTCCGATGTTAAACTCTCGATACACTTGGCGCGAATCTGCACTAATGATGATTGAATTCAAACGCTGCGCTAGGGAAATTGCCAGACCAGATTTTCCTGATGCCGTTGCGCCACAGAGTATAATAAGAAATGGTACAAATGTATCTTCTATCGATTTTTCTGGAGTCCTGCCAAGCTCTGATCCGAGGTCTAAAGAGCCATTTTTTTCCTTCTGATACAAAACAGACTGATCGATCCCCATTTCAAACTTCCTGCGAGACTGCCTGAAAATCGCTTACAAGCCTTTTGTGCTAGAATTTTGATAGATTTTAGTCTTCCATTACTAATTCCAGCTTTAGTTGCCCTAAAAGAGCGCTTCACATATGACGACGAACTATGGTGCCCAACAGATCCAAGTCCTTGAAGGTCTTGAGCCAGTCCGCAAACGCCCCGGTATGTATATCGGCACAACTGGACCGCGTGGGTTGCATCATCTAGTGTACGAGGTTGTAGATAACTCCGTAGATGAAGCTCTCGCTGGCTACTGTAAAAATATTGAAGTGTCGCTCAATGCTGATGGATCTGTCACCGTTACTGACGACGGACGCGGCATTCCAACTGATGTTCACGAACGAACCGGCAAGTCTGCTCTCGAAACTGTAATGACCATCCTGCACGCAGGTGGCAAGTTTGGCGGCGGCGGCTATAAAGTATCAGGCGGTCTACACGGAGTTGGTATTTCAGTTGTAAATGCTCTGTCGGACTGGGTTGAAGCTACCATTTGGCGCGACAAAAAAGTTCATACGCAACGGTTTGAGCGGGGTATAGCGGTGGGCGAGTTAGAGGTTAAGCCTCTGTCTCCCGTCAAAACTGGCACATCAATGACCTTTATGCCCGATGCCACCATCTTCACCACGGGTATTGAGTTCGACTATAAACTGCTTTCTGGTCGACTGCGGGAGTTAGCTTACCTCAATGGCGGCGTCAAAATCACCTTCACTGACTACCGCTCCCACCTGCTTGAAGGCGAGGATGTGCATACTGAAGTCTACTTCTATGAAGGCGGCATTCGGGAATACATCGCCTACATGAACCGTGAAAAGCAGCCGTTGCACGAAGAGATTGTCTATGTGCAAGGCGAGCGCAACAACGTTCAGGTTGAGGTGTCACTGCAATGGTGTTCCGATGCTTATACCGATAACATTATTGGCTTTGCCAACAATATTCGTACCGTCGATGGTGGAACGCACTTAGAAGGATTAAAAGCTGTTCTGACTCGCACCTTGAACGCGATCGCTCGGAAGCGCAACAAGCTTAAGGAAGGCGAACCCAATCTTGCCGGTGAAAACATCCGCGAGGGCTTAACCGGCGTTATTTCGGTGAAGGTTCCTGACCCCGAATTTGAAGGTCAAACCAAAACGAAGCTCGGAAATACTGAAGTTCGAGGCATTGTTGATTCTTTAGTCGGCGAAGTCTTAACCGAGTATCTCGATTTCCGTCCAAGCGTTTGTGACGCGATTATTGAGAAAGCAGTTCAAGCTTACAAAGCGGCAGAAGCTGCACGGCATGCCCGCGAAATGGTGCGCCGTAAGTCGGTTCTAGAATCTTCAACGCTGCCTGGAAAGCTTGCCGATTGCGCTTCGCGTGATCCGGGCGAATCAGAAATTTACATTGTAGAAGGGGATTCCGCAGGAGGATCTGCAAAGCAAGGACGCGATCGCAGATTCCAAGCAATTCTTCCGCTCCGGGGTAAGATCCTCAACATCGAGAAAACTGACGATGCCAAGATCTACAAGAACACTGAAATTCAAGCATTGATCACCGCCCTCGGGTTAGGCATCAAGGGCGAAGAATTCGATGCATCGCAACTGCGCTATCACCGCATTATCATCATGACGGACGCGGACGTAGACGGTGCTCATATTCGCACCCTGTTGCTCACCTTCTTCTACCGTTACCAGCGCATGATGGTTGATCAAGGCTATGTCTATATTGCGTGTCCGCCGCTTTACAAGATCGAACGGGGTCGAAATCACTACTACTGCTACAGCGATCGCGACTTGCAAGCTCGGATTGCAGAATTTCCAGCCAACGCTAGTTATAACATCCAGCGTTTTAAGGGATTGGGTGAAATGATGCCGCAACAACTTTGGGATACCACAATGAATCCTGAAACGCGGACGCTGAAGCGGGTTGAAATTGAGGATGCGGCAGAAGCCGATCGAGTCTTTACCGTGTTGATGGGCGATCGCGTTGCCCCTCGTCGGGAATTTATTGAAACGTTTGGCTCCAAGCTGAAGTTTGATGACTTGGATATCTAAACACTGCTTTAGCTTGTGGGCTAAACGAACTGTTACAACTCGTTAAACGTTACTCGAGAGCAGCTACTTCATCTGAGGTAGCTGCTCTTTCTGCATTAGAGCATTCTTGTGAACGTCAGCTTAGGGCTTTCGCTTGTTCGCGACTTTAGGGAATGTGTGATCGCTACTCTGAGGATTATGGATTAAATAAGACCGGAGTAGATGCTAGGGTAAAGAGATTCAGATTGACCTGGTGAATCAATGCAACCTTACCCGCCTGAAGTTGAACAACAAATGCGACGCTTCTACCAATCCTTGTCGGAAAAAGAGAGCTTCGCTGCACGGAACGTGTTCGGCGGCGATATGCAGCAGTCGAAGCCCTGAAATTAGGGCGAGGTAGATTGAGCTATATCAGCCAACTTTTAAGCTGTGATGACGAAGCGATGCAACTGGGAAAGCGAGAACTTCAGGATGAAACTCGGTTGTATCAAAGCTGCGGGTCGTGTTCTAGACGTGTGGATTTTGCGATACTGGAGGAGTGTGGTTTCAGC
>NZ_JCACKG010000252.1:0-2641 GCF_059505265.1 Myxacorys chilensis
CACGCTGGGCAGCTTCACCGAGAACCTGCACCTGGGTGGGATCACAGGTTGGGGCAATGCTCTCGCCAACCTCATTCACGGCAACGATCTCGCCAACAGTCTTCATGGCGAGGCGGGCAACGACACTCTCGAGGGCGGAGCGGGAGAGGATTGGCTTTCTGGCGGCGATCACGACGACAGCATCCATGGCGCGACCGGCCACGACTTGCTCTATGGCGGGACTGGTAACGACAGCCTTACTGGTGGCACCGGCAACGACACGCTCTACGGCGGGACCGACGATGACGTGCTGAGCGGTGACGGCGGTTGGGACCGCGTCTTTGGTGGAGACGGCAATGACCGGCTCGTCATTTTGGCAGGCTCCTCGGGAGTTCTCGACGGCGGGGCGGGGACCGACACCTTAGAGGCGCGGGGGGGCCGGCTGTCGGATGTCAAACTGAGCGGACTCGAGGTGCTGGCACTGACCGGGGTGCAGGTCCGCGCCACGTTGGCGCAGCTCGACGCCTTCGACGGCATTGCGCTGGGCAGCATCGTCAACCTGGTGCTCGAGGGCGGTGGCACAGCGGATCTGTCGGACGAGATGCGTGAGACCGGCGGACGCCTCGACGGCTCGCTGGCGACTGCGGCCCTGACGCTGACCACCGGCTGGGGGCAGGACGAGGTTCACGGATCCGCCTACGCCGACTGGCTGGCGACCGGGGCCGGCAACGACAATGTCTATGGCGGCAATGGCAACGACGTGGCCTTCGGGCGCTTGGGTGACGACCAACTCTATGGCGGGGCCGGCAACGACGCGCTGAACGGTAGCGAAGGCGCAGACACCCTCTACGGCGGAGCCGGCAACAACAGCCTTGCAGGCGGAGAAGGTGACGATGTCCTCGTCTCGGAGGGCGGCGTCGATCAGATGAATGGGGGCGTGGGCAACGACACGCTCTACGGCGGGGCGGGTGCCGACAGGCTCGACGGCGGCGCGGGGCAGGACGTGATGTTCGGCGGCCTCGGGGGCGACACCTACACAGTGGATCATGCCCGCGACCAGTTGCTCGAGACCGACGGCACGGCCGCGGGAGGGAAGGATCTGGTGAACGCCTCGGTGAGCTACGCCCTGACCTCGGCCGGGTTTGTGGAGAGCCTGACGCTGACGGGCACGGCGGCCTTGGACGGGACCGGCAATGAACTCGCCAACAAGCTGACTGGGAACAGTGGCGCCAACGATCTTTGGGGCGAGGGAGGCAGCGACACTCTGACGGGCAACGCCGGGGTGGACGTGCTCTATGGGGGGAGCGGCAACGACACTCTTTCGGGTGGCACGGAGAGTGACAGCCTTTACGGCGGGGACGGGTTCGACAAGCTCGATGGGGGTGCGGGCGCCGACCTGATGATCGGCGGCCTAGGCAAGGACACCTACATGGTGGACAACGCCGGCGACCAGGTGATCGAGACCGACGGCACCGCGGCAGGCGGGGTGGACCTTGTCAAAGCCTCGGTGTCGTTCTCGCTGAGCGGGTTCGTGGAGAACCTGACGCTCACCGGCACGGCCGCCCTGAGCGGGACGGGCAACGGCCTCGCCAACAAGCTGACTGGCAACGCGGGCGCGAACGCCCTCCGCGGCGAGGGTGGCAAGGATGCACTCGTGGGCGGGGGGGGTGACGACGTGCTCCATGGGGGCGCGGGGAGCGACGTGCTGACCGGGGGCGGCGGCGGAGATCGCTTCGTCTTCGACACTGCGCCGCACAGCTCGGCCAACATGGACAAGATCACCGACTTCGTGCGCGCCGACGGGGACAAGATCGTGCTCGAGGACGCGGTCTACACGGCCCTACTGGCGAGCGGGACCGGCAACCCTGCGCTCCTGGCCAGCCAGTTCGTCGTGGGTACCGCCGCCACGACAGCCGAGCACCGCATCATCTACAACCAGAGCCAAGGCAGGCTCTTCTACGACGCCGATGGTAATGGAGCCGGCGCAGCCGTGCAGTTCGCCACTGTCGCGGCCGGGATGGCGCTTAGCGCGGCGGATCTCTGGGTGGTGTGACAAGCAACGGTTAGAGGACTGAGGCGGCAGGCCGTGCGACGTGCACCGCCTGATCCGTCTCTCCACGATAATGGCTTCAGGGGGCAAAGACCCGCCTAAGCGCTTTAGGGAAGGAAGAGAAAATGAGCACGTCGACTACCACCGCGATCCCAAATGGCGCTTTGCTGCTGTCCAACGGATTTTATGCGGGGCTCGTGAAGGAAAACTTCGTCGATTACGACGATTTCCTGTATTATGAGTCCAGCTGGGACTGGAACCTGTATGTCTTCACTCCAAACGGGGAAAGAGTCGGCGTAGGAGTGACTGTCGGGCACGACACCTACCAAGGATCATGGAGCAGACACTGGGGCGGAGATGAGGTTGAGGAATACGTAACTGCCTCTCAGCTCCTGCCTGTTACCGGCAGTGTCGCAGTTTACCTGACATATACAAATCATAGTTGGGGTGATTGGGTCGAGTGGAACGACGAGGGCGACGAGGTGTGGTACACCTACGACGACTCGTACAACTTCAATACACTGACAAACGTCCTTTTATCGTCCTTCTCCGTTTCCGGCATTTACGCCGACGACGAGATCCTGACCGGGACCGAAGACACAGCCCTAACCA
>NZ_JCACKG010000253.1:0-46996 GCF_059505265.1 Myxacorys chilensis
CAATTTCAAGGAAAAGTAGGCGTATATGCTGTTTTTGATCAGACGAAAACACTGCAATTTGTTGGGTTTTCGCGAGATGTTTCTCTAAGTTTGAAGCAGCATTTAGTCCGACAGCTCGATCGCTGCTATTGGGTAAAAGTAAAGACCGTTGATCGTCCGAGTCGCGCGGTTTTAGAAGAGATTCGCGCAGCTTGGATTGAGGAAAACGGTTCAACTTTGGGTGACGATACGCTCTGGACTCAACCCATTCAGGTAAAAGCCTTGATGACTCCTGAAGAACAGGCAAATTATCAAAACCCAATTCATGACGAAGTAGCTCAAGGAAAAGTCTTGAAAAATGTCGCTAGACGGGTTGAGGCAGATATTTTAGCTCAATTGAAAGAACGAGGAGTTCAATCTGAGATTCGGTTCAATCCTAAGATTAAAGAAGAAGGATTGCTAGATTTGAAATAATCGCTTTGGAACTAGATTAGGCAGCAGATTAGGTAGCGGATGGAGCTATCTGCTACCTAATCTGCTGCCACTAAACTATTTGCTACATATCGCTCGGTCACTTCTGCAATCCGCTGACCGAAATGATGCGCCGTTACGCGATCCTTCGGAGCTTGGCAAGGCCAATCGCCCGGATCAAGTTCTGCTTCTTTGCCGCTCATATCTAGCTGGCTTTGCCCCATTACGCCTAAAAATGCGCCAATTCGATTGATGCTTCTAAACTGTTTGAGTTCCAACAGTCAATATCTTGATATTATGATATCGAATATATATTAGTAAAGCTAAATTTTGGCTGTTTGAGGTATTGCAGGTAAGTCTAAGCTTTAGCAACGTCGCATTTGCCTTGCACAAATAATTTGTCTAAAGCAAAACTCTGCCAAACCTACGTTTTAGAACTGAATAAATTTCTTCCGTAATTTCCCTTAAATTTCTTACAATGCTTATGAATTTATTACTTACTTAATTGCAGAATTCACGTATCCTCATCCGAAAGCGTACGCAAAAATGAGTTTCTTGGGCAAAATGTCTACGGCTACTTGGTAACAATTCTCACCATTAGTCTTTGCCCTAACTCACCCCTTCTGAGGAGTACGCCCCATGGAACTTACTGGGTCATCTATCTGGAGCCGTTCACCATTTGTTCTAAGTACGGATGACGCTGAGCGTACCCTTGAAGCGACTGCATCGCCCCTGCAAACCCCTCAGACGCCACTAGCGCGAAGCGCCTCGGCTTCTATCCTCTTCATCGATTCGGGGGTGAAAGACTACCAATCGTTAGTCGCGGGTGTGCAAGCAGGAACCGAAGTCCATGTCCTTCATTCGGCACAAGGCGCAATTTCTGGGGAAGCTAGCGGCGCGATCGCGCAGATTACTCAAACCCTTTTGGGGCGAAGCGGTATTTCTAGCCTGCATATCATTTCTCATGGAGAAGTGGGAGGGGTTCAACTAGGCAACACCTGGCTTACAGGGAAGACGCTTGACAACTACGCATCGCAATTTAAAAGTTGGTCAGAGGCGCTGACAGAAGATGCAGATATTCTGCTGTATGGGTGCGATATTGCTCAGGGAGAGCAGGGGCAAGCCTTCATTAATCAATTTAGTCAACTGACGGGAGCGGACATTGCTGCCTCAACGAATTGGACAGGAAACGCAGAGCTGGGCGGCGACTGGACGCTAGAAGCGAATATGGGAGAGATTGAGGCTGCGATCGCGCTCCGGTCAGATACGTTAGCCGCTTATCAAGGCGTTTTGCCCATTGATCTGATCTCGGTTTCTGATCCCACGCTCTTTAGCGCCACTGTAGGAGGCAGCAGTGGAGCAAGCAGCACCAGCCAAGATGGGCAGTATGTTGTCTTTACCAGCAGTGCCAACAATCTAGTCGACAACGACACGAATGGGAAGTCAGATGTGTTCCTATTCAACCGCACAGATGGGTCTGTCAAGCTGATTAGTCATCAAGTGAGCAGCACGTTTAGCGCCACAGGTGATTCGCTGAACCCAATCATTAGCAGCAACGGAGATTCTGTCACGTTTGTCAGTAATGCTAGTAATCTTGTGTCCGGCGATATTCAAAATACAGGGACTCGGAACAATATCTTTGTTTGGGATCGGCAGAATGATGTCACTACGCTGGTGAGCCGATCGAGCACAGGGTTGAGCGGAAACAATACTTCCTCTAGTCAGACTATTAGTGCGACTGGAGATGCGATCTCGTTTCTCAGTCTAGCCACGAATCTCGACTCACGGGACAGCGGCAATACTCGACGGGATGCCTACCTGTGGACTAAATCAGATAACAAGGTCACGTTGGTCAGCCGCAATTTCAACAGAACAGTTGCTGGTAATGGAATAGTCAGTGCGGCGGTCTTGAGCAGTGATGGAGGCTATGTCGCCTTTACCAGCAACGCATCCGATTTAATTACTGCTACCGATTCTGATACAAGTCAGAGTCCAGACGTGTTTCTGTGGAAGCGCCCTGATGATGGCTCTACCGATAACAGCGTCCTACTGGCATTAACCTCTGGCGGCAATGTTTCTGGCACGCCCTCGATTAGTATAGGTGGCGATCGCGTTGCATTTACAAGCAATAGTCCGCTGGGCACGAACGACACGAATGGTCTTAACGATGTTTTCGTCTGGACTCGTTCAACGACCGATCCAACTAAAGGAACGATTCAACTCGTCAGTGCTACTAGTGCGGGTCAAAGTGGGACAACTCCTAACTCTGTTACGGGTGACGGGTCATTCAGACCTGTAATTAACGACACGGGTAACTATGTCGCTTTTACTAGCACCGCTAACGATTTAGTGGAAGGTGACACAAATGGCAAGAAAGATGTTTTCGTACGAGATCTGACTTTAAATACAACAGTCCTGGTCAACCGCAGCACGGCAGGCGAAGTAGGTAACGATGAATCTGATTTTGCAACCTTGAGCTACAACGGTAAGCGAGTGAGCTTTATTAGTAGCGCTACGAATTTAGTGAATGGCGACACCAATGGCAAGCCAGATATTTTTGTTCGTGACATTTCTACAACGCCTTCAACCTATCTCATCAGCCGCAATCCTTCTGGCACTGTAGGAAACAACGCATCGGGTAGCACCCTCATTAATGGTTTTCCCACTCAAGTTGCCCCTGTGATCAGTGGAGATGGCAATTTTGTTGCCTTTAACAGCGCTGCCACTGACCTGATTGCCAATGATAGCAACAGCTTAGAAGATGTGTTCATCACAGGCGTCTCGTTTGGCAGTGCAGTACTGGCAACTCGTCGCAATACAGGTTCACTCGGAAATTCTAGAACTGGAAGTGGCGACTCCAACACTCATGTTGGCTCGATCAGTGCAGATGGGCGCTATGTGGTGTTTACCAGCAAAGCCTCCGAACTCACAGCAAATGACACAAACGCGGCTGAAGATGTTTTCTTGCGAGATCTGCAAACGGGAAAGACAACGCTGATTAGCCGCAACCAGGCCGGAACTGCAAGTGCAAATGCCGCCTCTTTCGATCCGCAAATTAGTGCTGATGGTCGATACATCGTTTTTAGCAGTACTGCGTCAGATATCATCGCTAACGATAGCAATACGGCGAGCGATGTCTTTTGGTACGATCGCGAAACCAATAAAATGATGTTGGTTAGCCATACGATCGCGGGTGTCGTGGGCAACGGAGCATCACTTAGTCCTGTTCTAAGTGCAGATGGGCTTTTTGTAGCGTTTGTCAGTAGCGCGAACCTCACAGGCGTTGCTACAAGTGGTAAAAATATTTTTATTTGGAATAGTACGACTGATACTACTACTCTTGTGAGTGCTGGCGGTAATGGTGATTCTGATAGTCCGGTAATTAATGGTAATGGTGAGTATGTTGTCTTTGCCAGTGCGGCTTCAAATCTAGTTGCAGGTGATACAAACAACAAGAAAGATATTTTTGTGTGGAATCGCTTAACGAATGCGATCGCGCTGGTCAGCCAAAGCAGCGGCGGCGCGATCGGAGACGGTGATTCTTCAGTAGCCAGTATCAGTAATGATGGAAAGATCATCGCCTTTACTAGCGCTGCAAGCAACTTAGGTGGAGGAACAGATAGTAATAGTGGACTAGATGTCTTCGTTCGTAATCTCAATACCAATACAACTACGCTAGTTAGTGTAAATACCAGTAGTACTTACAGCGCAGGTGGAGGCGGCACTCTCAATCGCTTTGGCGCATTTAACCCGATTGTGAGTGGTAATGGTGAATTTGTTGCATTTAGCAGCACCTTTGTTGATCTTACTAACAATGATTCAAACAATGCTGAAGACGTTTTCGTTCGCAATCTCAAAGACAACACAACACAATTAGTCAGTATTAATTCTTCGGGAGCAAGCGGAACGGGCACAAGCAATGGAGCAACTGGCTCATCTGGAACTGGCTCTTCCAATCCCGTCATCAGCAGTGACGGTCGATTTATTGGCTTCAGCAGCTACTCAACCGATTTGGTCAGTGGTGACACAAACGGAGTTCAAGATATTTTTGTTCGCGACCTCAAAACAGCTTCCACGGCTTGGATCAGCAACACAGGTACAGCAGGCGGCAATGGAGCCTCGTTTAATCCAGTCATCAACAGCACTGGAAGCTACCTTGCCTTTGCAAGTAATGCGATCAATTTAACTAGTTCTGATCTAAACGGCAAACCAGATGTGTTTGGCTCAACCCTAGCTACCATAGTGAGTTTGTCAGCTACCAACAAAAGTGTTGCTGAATCGGGTGCACCCGCAAATCCGACCTATCAAATTCGCCGTAGTCGCACCGAGGGTACGCTCACAATTAAGTTAAAAATCGACGCGACGAGTACCGCTACGATCGCAGCAAAAGTAGGTGAAATCGCAGACTTTACTCCGACGATTGATGCTGGCTCGTTCACCATCACGGGCAGCGATCTAATTATTACTCTACCGGATGGCGTGGGAACGGTGAACCTTACGCTCACTCCGCAAGATGACATTCAGGCAGAAGCTGCCGAATTTGTGAAACTAACATTAGCAGACGATCCAGCCTATTCGATTTCAACCACCGCCAATACGGATACGGTCACGATCGAGGCCAACGACACGGTTGTGACGAACACCAATGACAGTGGTGAAGGCTCACTGCGGCAAGCCATTCTGAACGCAAATGCGTTTAGTGGCAAAGACACCGTTAGCTTTGGGATTGGAGGATCGGGCGTTAGAACAATTGCGCTTGCATCTGCGCTTCCAGATATCACAGATGCGGTGATTATTGACGGTACAACTCAAGAAGGCTACACGACAACTCCAATCATTGAGCTTAATGGTGCAGGCGCAGGAACTGCCAACGGATTAACACTCAAGTCAGGTGATAACACCGTTAAGGGATTAATTATCAATCGATTCACGGAAAATGGAATCTGGATAGAGGGCGTAGGCGGTAACACGGTTCAAGGAAACTACATTGGAACAGATGCAACTGGAACCGGAAATTTTGGCAACGCTCTAGACGGAGTTAGCATCAATTCTAGTAACAATACAATTGGTGGTACGACAGGAAACGTTATTGCCAATAACCAAGGTTCGGGAATTTCTATCGAGGGAAATGTTACTGGAAACCGAATTCAACAAAATTCGATTTTCCTGAATACTGACTTAGGTATTGACTTAGGCAACGATGGCGTGACGGCGAATGATCCTGGAGATATTGATACAGGCGCAAACGGTTTACAAAACACAGCAGTGCTGACGATCGCAGAACCTTCTAGCACAGGTACCGCTATTTCCGGCACGTTTGACGGCGCAGCAAACTCGACCTTCCAAGTCGAATTTTTCAGCAACACAACGGCTGATCCTTCTGGCTTTGGGGAAGGACAAACCTTCTTAGGCACAACGACTATCACCACCGACGCTACCGGAAAAGCGATCGTCAGCTACACCCATCCTCAAGCGATCGCGGCGGGACAGTTCATCAGCGCAACCATCACCGATGCAACGGGCAATACGTCTGAGTTCTCGAACGCTCGCCTTGTTTCAGTGCCCAACGTCACGATTAGCCCTACTACGCTAGAGCAGCTAGAAGGAAAAACGGCATTTGTCTTCACACTGACGCTCGATCAAGCCAGCAGCCAAGAGATCGGCGTACAAGTCACCACCAGTGACATCACAGCTACAAGTCCAGATGATTATGAGGCGTTTGATCAGAACGTCGTGTTTGCGCCTGGCGAAACGTCCAAAACAGTAACCATTGTCGTAAAAGACGACATGGTGAAAGAGCCAAACGAAACCTTTAAAGTGTCACTTGGCGCGGTGGTCAACGCGGTAGTAGGAAGTAATTCATCTGCGATCGCAACGATTCTAGATGATGACAATCCGCCGACATTGACGATCGCGAATATTACCCTACCAACCGTTACCGAAGGCG
This sequence comes from Myxacorys chilensis, assembly GCF_059505265.1. Classification (NCBI taxonomy): domain Bacteria; kingdom Bacillati; phylum Cyanobacteriota; class Cyanophyceae; order Leptolyngbyales; family Leptolyngbyaceae; genus Myxacorys; species Myxacorys chilensis. The sequence goes on from NZ_JCACKG010000253.1 coordinate 6,398, forward strand.
ATTCGGGAACAACAAACTATCAGTTTGAAGTCAAACTCTCCAATGCGACGAGTGACCCAGTGACGGTGACGTATGCCACAGCGGATGGCAGTGCAACCACAAGTGACAATGATTATACTGCTGTATCGCAAACACTCACCTTTAACCCTGGAGAAACATCAAAGATTATCACCGTGTTAGGGACGGGAGACACAAAATTTGAACAAGATGAAACGTTTTCGGTTACTCTAAGCAACGTTAGTAGCAATGCTTCGATCTCAACCGCAACTGCAACAGGCGTAATCAAAAACGATGATCAAACTTCTGTCATCAGTGTGAGCGCTGCTGATGCTATTAATGAGGGAGCAGAAGGTACTACAACAGATTATATCTTTACGGTTAGCCTAGACAAGCCAAGTGACGAACCTATTACAGTTAAATACAGCACTGAAGATTTGACTGCTAAAGCCTCTGACAACGACTATGTGCCGATTACAAATACGCTGACATTTGCCCCTAACACCACGACGCAAACAGTGGTGGTGAAAGTCAAAGGCGATCGCACGTTTGAAAGTGATGAGCAGTTCAAACTAGTGTTGAGCGAGCCAACTAATGGAGCAATTTCGGTTGAGCAAGGCAGCGCGATCGCAACGATTAAAAACGACGACTTGCAGCCAACCGTTCAAATTACTGCACCCACTAAAGCTGAAGGGGATACAACGAATCCGTTTAACTTCCTGATCTCGCTTTCCAACCCTTCTGATACAGCGATTACGGTCAATTACACAACCGAAGACGGAACCGCCTTAGCTGGAGAAGATTACACGGCTCAAATTAATCAAACGCTGACCTTCAACCCAGGCGAAACTGAGAAAACGATTGCAGTCGATGTTTTGGGCGATCGCAAGCGAGAAGAGAATGAGACTTTCTCGATTAAACTGACAAACGCAACGAATGCAACCCTTGCAGATCCCAGTGGAGTCAGTGCCGTTGCCACGATTCAAAATGATGATCTGCCGCCGGAAATTACGATCGCAAATACCACTCAAAATCAGCTAGAAGGTGCGATTGGTGAGACGAATCTCAACACATTTGAAGTTTCATTATCGAATCCCAGCGATCAAACTATCACAGTTAAATATGATGCTTTGAATGGCAACCTTCCAAGTGGAAATGCAACCCTTGAAAACAACGACTTTGAAGCAGCCTCTGGCACACTAACTTTCAACCCTGGTGAAACGAAAAAAACCATTACGGTTAATGTTAAAGGAGATGCAGATCAAGAACCCGATGAAACTTATCTCGTCAAATTAAGTGACGTCAGCAGTAGTGCAACGCTAAAAATAGATACTGCCTTCGGATTGATTCAGAATGACGATGCTGCGCCAACGATTAGCATCTTAGATGCCAGTATCGATGAGGGTAATTCTGGTCAAACCGCTCTTAAATTTAAGGTGAACCTGTCGAATGCCAGCAGCGATCCGATAACTGTTTCCTACTCGACCAGCGACGGCTCAGCAAAAACGGGCGACAACGACTACGCTAGCGTGTCGAATGCGAGCATTACCTTTGCCCCTGGAGAAACCTCGAAAGAGATCACCATTCTGCTAAACGGTGATACCAAGTTAGAACCCGACGAAGACTTTAAGGTGACGCTGAGCAGCCCAATCAACGCGACGATTGCAAGCGCGATCGCGACGGGAACGATCACAAACGACGATCGCAGACCTACCCTTGGAATTAGCGGTGTCACAAAAGGCGAAGGCAATAGCGGTACTCAAGATTATGTCTTCACCGTCACGCTGTCGAACGAAAGTGCGGAAATTATCACGGTAGACTATGCCACTGAGGACGACACGGCAACAGTAGCCGATGGAGACTACCTCGCCAAAACAGGACGGCTCACCTTTAGCCCTGGTAGCCCCCTCCAGCAGCAAATCACTGTGCAAACGGTTGGAGATGTGAAGTTTGAACCGACCGAGCAATTCGTCGTCAAGCTGCTCGATCAGTCCGTGGTGAACGCCGATATCTCAGTGGCTCAAGCGTATGGAGTTCTGACCAACGATGACAGCCAGCCTACTCTGTCACTCAGCGGTCGCCAATCTCAAAATGAAGGCATTAGTGGAACAACGCCGTTTGTCTTTGAGGTGAATCTCTCGAATCCAAGTAGCGATGCGATTACCGTCGATTACACCACGATTCCTGGAAGTGCAACACCAGAGGTAGACTACATTCCCGCTTCTGGCACGCTCACGTTTAATCCAGGTGAGCAGAAGAAGACCATCACCGTTTTAGTCAAGGGAGACACGGACGTTGAGCCAGATGAAGACTTTACGCTCAGGCTGGCTAACCCGGTTAACGCCATACTGCCAGCAGGCGCAACCGATGCTCAAGGCATCATTCAAAACGATGATCAGCCGCCTTTCCCGACGATTAGTATTGATGATGCAAGCGGCAATGAAGGAAATGCTGGAACGACAACGGCATTCAAATTCAAAGTCAAATTATCTCAAGCAACTAGCGTTCCGGTTACTGTTCAATACGCCACGAGCGACGGGACTGCCAGAACTAATGACCTAGATTACACAGGAGTTACAACCACAACGCTCACGTTTGCACCGAACGAGACCGAAAAAGAAGTGACCGTGTTCGTGAATGGGGATAACAAGTTTGAGCCAACCGAAATCTTTAATGTCACGCTGATTAACCCAATCAATGCTGAACTCTCTACGATCGCAAGTCAAGCCAAAGGCGTAATCATTAATGATGATGCAAAACCCACACTCAGCATTAATTCGATCGCGCTCACAGAAGGTGATGCTGGACTGAAAGATTTTGTCTTTGCCGTAGATCTGTCGAATCCAACCGCTGATACCGTAGAGGTTGACTACGACACGCTTGATGGCACTGCTCGCCTGATCGATAGTGATTACCAGAGCGCAACCGGAAAGCTGACCTTCCTTCCTGGCGATCCATTGCGGCAGTTCATTACGGTGAAGGTCGTCGGCGATCGCACGTTTGAACCCACCGAAACCTTTACGGTCGGTCTCAAAAATCCCAAAAATGCAGATCTATCCAACGTATCCAATCAAGGCACTGGAACCATTCTTACCGATGATTTCCGCCCAACTTTTAGCATCCAGAATGTCACCGCGCCAGAAGGCAACAGTGGCACAACACCGTTTACCTTTAAGGTTGACCTCTCCAACCCCAGCAGCGAAACCATCACCGTTCAATATGACACGAAGCCCGGAACGGCTGACACCAGCGACTATACACAAAGCACCGGCACTCTAACCTTCGCTCCATTAGAGCAATCGAAGACCATTACAGTACAGGTGACGGGTGATACTCAATATGAGCTGGATGAGACGTTTACCGTCGAGTTGAGCAACCCAACTAACGCAGCTTTGCCGCCTTCAAGCGCGACAGGCACGATTCAAAATGATGATTCGTTGCCGCAGGTGCAAGTCAGTGTTTCGCCAAGCCAGGCAGAAGGCGATAGCGGCATCACCCCGTTTGTGTTTGAAGTCAGTCTGTCTCAAGCAAGTTCCTTGCCAGTTACGGTGGCTTACAGTACGGCTGATGGACAAGCGACGACTGCTGATAACGATTACACCGCCGCCACAGGTACGCTCACCTTCAATCCAGGTGAAACGAAGAAGACTGTTACCGTTAACGTCTTAGGCGATACTCGCTTTGAGCCTAACGAAACCTTTCAACTTAAACTCAGCAATCCTACGAATGCGACCCTATCCAATCAAGGTACTGGAACCATTCTTGCCGATGATCTTCGTCCAACTTTTAGCATCCAGAATGTCACAGCACCAGAAGGCAACAGCGGAACAACACCATTTACGTTTAAGGTTGACCTCTCTAACCCCAGCAGCGAAACTATTACCGTTCAGTACGACACCAAACCAGGAACGGCTGACACCAGCGACTACACGAGAAACACGGGCACTCTGACCTTTGCGCCGTCGGAGCAATCGAAGACCATCACAGTGCAGGTGACAGGTGATACTCAATATGAACTGGATGAGACGTTTACCGTCGAGTTAAGTAACCCAACCAACGCAACTCTGCCGTCTGCAAGTTCTACACTGGCCGCGACAGGCACGATTCAAAATGATGATTCGTTGCCGCAGGTGCAAGTCAGTGTTTCGCCAAGCCAGGCAGAAGGCGATAGCGGCATCACCCCGTTTGTGTTTGAAGTCAGTCTGTCTCAAGCAAGTTCCTTGCCAGTTACGGTGGCTTACAGTACGGCTGATGGACAAGCGACGACTGCTGATAACGATTACACCGCCGCCACAGGTACGCTCACCTTCAATCCAGGCGAAACGAAGAAGACTGTTACCGTCAATGTTTTAGGCGATCGCACGTTTGAACCCAACGAAACCTTCCAGTTCAAACTCAGCAATCCTACGAATGCGACCCTATCCACGGTGTCTAATCAAGGCACTGGAACCATTCTTGCCGACGATCCTCGTCCAACCTTTAGCATTCAGAATGTCACAGCAGCAGAAGGCAACAGTGGCACAACACCTTTTACCTTTAAGGTTGACCTCTCCAACCCCAGCAGCGAAACTATCACCGTTCAATATGACACGAAGCCCGGAACCGCCGATACTAGCGACTACACACGAAATACAGGGGTGCTAACCTTCGCACCATTGGAGCAATCGAAGACCATCACGGTGCAGGTGACAGGTGACACTCAATATGAGCTGGATGAGACATTTACCGTCGAGTTGAGCAACCCAACCAATGCAACTTTGCCGTCTGCAAGCTCTACGCTGGCCGCGACAGGCACGATTCAGAATGATGATTCGTTGCCGCAGGTGCAAGTTACCGCTACGCCGAGTCGAGAAGAAGGCAATAGCGGCATCACCCCGTTTGTGTTTGAAGTCAGTCTATCTCAAGCAAGTTCCTTGCCGGTTACGGTATCCTACACGACGGCTGACGAACAAGCCACAATCGCCAATAACGACTACACCTCCACCACAGGCACACTCACTTTCAATCCGGGTGAAACGAAGAAGACCGTTACCGTTAACGTCTTAGGCGATACTCGTCCTGAAGCCAACGAAACCTTCCAGTTCAAACTCAGCAATCCCAGCAATGCAACGATCGCTCTTGGTTCAGAGGAAGTTAAGGGGACAATTGAAAATGACGACACCAGTCCCGGTACTCAAATCAATCGCGATAGCAAAACAGATATTGTTTGGCGCAATGCTCTCACGGGTGAGAATGCTATCTGGTATCTCAACAACACAACCTATGAAAGCTCAAGCAATCTGCTGACCGTAGACGAGGAAGGGTGGCGCATCAAGGCGACGGCTGACTTAGATGGAGACGGTGACGATGACCTGATCTGGCAAAACGAGCGCACCAGCTCAGTCGGGCTGTGGTTGATGGAGGGGAATCAAGCCATCAAGTATGTGATTTCCCCGATCGTGCCCGGAACAGACTGGAAAATTCAGGGAGCAGCAGATTTCAACCGCGATCGCAAAGCAGACATCATCTGGCGCAACACTCGAACCGGAGAAAACGCGATCTGGCTAATGAACGGCACCACGTTCAGTAGCGCGGCTTATCTCCCATCGGTGGTAGATCTGTCTTGGAAAATGCAGCAGTTTGGTGACTTTAACAACGATAACGACACCGACATCCTGTGGCGCAACGAAAGCAGTGGAGAAGTTGCGATTTGGCAACTCCAGACCACCCAATTTAAGGCTGGATACTACCTGCCGACGATCGCAGATTTAACCTGGAAAATTAAAGGCGTTGCCGACTTTACAGGGGACAGTTTCCTGGACATCGTATGGCAAAACGACGTCAGCCAACAAGCTGCTATCTGGCAAACCCGTAACTTTGCCTTTGAGCAAGGGTCTTTCATTAAAACCCTTCCCGGTCCGGGCTGGGAGATTCAACGAACGAAGGATCTGAACGGCGATTTCAATCCCGATCTGCTCTGGCACAACTACCTCAGCGGACAAAATGCAGTGTGGTACATGAATCGCACCAATGTTGGAACGGGTCTGTACTTACCCCGCTTAGACGATCTCCAGTGGAATACCTTTCTGATCGGTGATTTTGATAAGAACCAGACGCAGGAGGTTCTGCTGCACAACAATCTCAGTGGAGCGACAATGATTTGGCAGCTCAACTCAAGTTTATTCTCATCAAATGTTCCACTGACTACCGTAAGTGACACCAACTGGGTTATTGATCTCTCAGGTGACTTTACTAGAGATGGAGAAGCCGATTTGCTCTGGCGCAACATCCGAACGGGTGAAGCCGGGCTCTGGTTAATGAAGAACGGCGCACGCTACGCCAATGGCTTTGGCATTCAATTCGGTGATCCAGCTTGGGTTGCTAAAGGCACGGCAGACTTTAACGGTGATCGCAACCTCGATCTGGTGTGGCGCAATCATCGCACTGGAGAAGTCGCGCTGTGGAAGATGGATGGAGCGTTCATATCAGAGGGCATTTATTTACCGCGAGTCGCTGATCTCGACTGGGAGATTGAGGGCGTACAAGACTTTAACCGCGATCGCAACCCTGATCTCCTCTGGCGCAATCGTCGCACTGGAGAGACGGGCATTTGGTTGATGGATGGCTTCCGGTTTAACCGCTCTGTGTTGCTGCCAACGGTTTCCAACGAATGGAGAATTAAAGGCGTTGGCGACTTTAACACCAATGGTCAACCTGATTTGCTCTGGCGCAATGAGAGTACAGGCGAAGTCGCCATTTGGTTGATGAATGACACTCAGTTTCAGCAGGGTCATTACTTACCCAGGGTGAGCGATGCCGCTTGGGATATCTACGGCATCCGCGACTTTAGCGAAGATGGCTCCGTCGATCTGCTGTGGCAAAACAGCCGCACGGGAGAGACTGCGATTTGGTTCCTCATTGGAGTTGACTTTGGCATCAGCATGTATCTGCCCACTTACACAGATAAGAATTGGCACATTGAGGCAGTTGATGACTTCAAGATGAATCGCCAGTAAGGAGGTAGGCGTAATTAAACTGAAGCCTCTCTTCTGTTTGATTACGCCCATCTCCTTAGAATCTGTCGGGTTGCTGATTCAAATCGGGATCAGTGCCTTTTCCTTACTTCTTATTTCTTTCTTTACTATAGAGAGGACACGTCATTTCTACTGTTTAGTCTCTTGCCCATTTCATGTCCCATCCTTTTTCTCACGGACACGTCTTTTTTAGCCCTGGTTGTCATTACAGCTACCGAGTGATTGGCCCTTGCTGCCGATTGTTCGATCGCGAAACCTTGCCCTATCCTTGTTGCCGAATTGAATGGCGCAGCAAAGAACCGAGTTGGCGGCGGATTGGCAAACGATTCATACCCGATATTGCCACTCGTAGCAGCCCGTCCTACAGCGTCGAAATTGTTGGACAAGGACAGGCCGGAGCATCAGTTGTGATGACGCTATATTGGGTTAAACTTCCTCAACCGCTTAAAGAATGGTGGCACTCCAGTAAACCCGCTACTGCCTTGACGGCGGACTCAACGAGTTTAGTGTCTGCTGAAGACATCAAGATCGAGGGGTAAACTGCGCTTCCCCACAGGGGATGAACGACGGTAGAACACGCGCCTAATTGAGTGGTTGAATAGCCGAGGGACGATCGCACCACTGCTACATCATCCAATCGCATTCGTCCAGCTTGAGAAGTCAGAGGTAACCCAGTTTGAGGATCAAACCCGTCGGCCAAGTAGCCTAACTGCTTGAGATGCTGAATAATTTTTAATCCGATTTCTAGGAAGCGTTGCCTCAGTTGGTGCTTGCAATGTTCGGCTTCTGGAGTGCAATGGGTCAGTTCTAGATTGGCAGGTTGCAAGATCACGATAATTGAGCGCACTGGGGCAGACCATTCTGGCAGTAGTTGGTCGCCATACTGACTAATAAAGGTGTTGGGCGGGTGAACAGAGTATTGCATCAGATAGCGCTGGAAGCAGAAGTAATCCTACCGTGTAGAGCGGTGAAACTAGAGAAGGCAGGAGCAATGCCTAGTAAACGGTTTAACTTGGCTAGACGAAAATGATTTGCCGAGGCGAACTATTAGAATTATTCAGTTTAACGACTGAATTGAATAGGCAAACATTTGTACTTTTGAAATTGATCTATTGTCGTGAGATCAGTCTTAAGTTCACCTTAGCGCAGAGATTCACCATCAGCAAATTAGCGATCGCATCGCTTTTATAAGACATGAATAACGACGTCTTTATGACACGTTGCGGCAGGGTTGGCGCGATCGGCTAGATAAACATGGCTTAATCGTTTGACTGACCTCACAGCCTCGTGTTTTTCTTTGGTTCGACGAACTCATTTTCTATATTTGAGGACTCGTTTTCTATATTTGGGAACTGGTTTGCTGAATTTGGGAACTGATTTGCTGTATTTGAGAACTGGTTTTCTATGTTTGGAAACTGATTTGCTTATTTTGTGAATTATTAGCTAGTGGTAGTCGTTGCCAGCGCTTAATCAGATCTCGCGAAGCTGTGAATAGAAGCCTTCACTGCTGTCATGAAAGCTTAGCCATTGAAGATGTAATTGTTAACGATGGACAGATTGAGTTAAGCCCTTTAAGGTGAAATACGAGTTTAGTCGCCCTAGTGTCGAAATGTGCTATGACATTTAATTCCAAAGCCTCAGATGTGAAAGTCCACTGTACCTTCTCAGGAGACTCTATTCACCCTTGGGACACTGGCACAAGAGTATCGGAACTGCAAGTGTTGCTAAACGCTTGTGGATACTCTTTACGGGTTGACGGAGACTTTGGAAGTCTGACAGAAACTGCCATTAAAACATTTCAGCAGCAACACGAGTTAAAAGTCGATGGAGTTGTCGGCACAATAACGTGGAAAGCTTTAGAAGCAAACATCCGACCGGGAGCGCGAATGCTGAAACTCGGACACACCGGAGCAGATGTACATGGGCTTCAAGAACTTCTGCACAATCACGGTTATTCTGTTCAAAAAGACGGCTGCTTTGATGCCACTACCGAACGTGCTGTCATGAGCTTTCAGCAAAAGTGCCAGTTAAAGAATGATGGTATTGTCAATGTCGCCACCTGGAATCAGTTACAGAAGTGCCCAGCCTCTAATAGCTCAAAGCCTGGCAGATCAAAGTCTGGCAGATCTAATTCTGCGATGCCTTTCCCAAATCTAAAAAAGCGGATTGACTCAGGCAAGTGGTGGTAGAAGATGCCGCTTGTCTAAGTTTAGTTGTCTAAGTCTAGGGTGTAATGACGTGTTTCCTTCGGAGTTGCGCTCTGCGTTAATCGCTAGACTTATAAGCAATCCACCCACCAAAGTCAGACACATCAAGCCAGTTATATTTCTCCACGAGTTCACGCGGGTAAAGAAACGCAGTTGCAACGTCTCCATTTTCTAGAACAACATCGGCAGGATACATATGAGGCGGCTCATTTGCAGCAAGATGCTCAAACTGCTCGTGAGTGAGTTCATACACTTCTCCCGGAATCGAGATGCCCCCTTCCTCAACTTGGTAAATGGCTGGATGCCAACCGTTTTCAGCAGCATGGAGGCGATACAAAGGTTTTGTTTGGGTCGCTTCAATAAACATAGCGTTGCCTAAGTTGCCGTGGTCTGATTGACCGCGCAACGCTGATCCACAGATGAAAATGCGTTTAGCTGCTGTCTGGGTCATACGGGTCTCCACCAATTATTGATCTGTCACTATTTAATCTAGTATCCAAACCGCCCTCACTCTAACCCTCTTCCACAGGAGAGGAGATAAAAGTTTGGCTCCCTTCTCTCGTGGAAGAAGGAGCAAGGGATAAGGGTAGCAGTAATCTCAATGACTTGCCGAGTTAATAATTAATGCGCTTGAACAGAACCTCAATCAATTGCCTCGCTTCTAACGGCATAATTGGCGCAAAGCAAACGTCAATGACTGGGATAGACAGGATTTGTAATTGGCAGTTCATCCTTGAATAACAGAAACCGCCTTGGGCATTGCTCTAAGTTTGACCTTGAATCTGATCATTCCTTTTCTGTCTCAGCGTTCTATTGCTTCGAGCCGAACGGCATCTCGCTATGCTGTCATCATCAGCGAAGCGAAACGATAAACCGCAAATTTTAGAAAGTGGAGAACCCAATGGCTCGTTTTCTGATTGGCACTGTCCCGGTTATTGGACATGTTAGCCCTGCTGTACCGATCGTCCGTGAGCTAGTCAAGCGCGGACATGAGGTGTGTTGGTACACTGGACAAGCGTTTCAATCAACGGTTGAGAAGACTGGAGCGCGGTTTGCCCCGATTCTCAGTTGGCTCGACTACTCGGATGCAAAGAACGTTCCTTCGTCCTTGATGGAGCAACGTGAAGCGGCTCAGGGAGTGCAACGACTGAAATTTGACCTGAAAAATTTCTTCATCGATCCTGCATTAGGGCAAACCAAAGATCTTTCAGAGATTCTGGATCAGTTTCCAGCCGATGTCCTGATTGCCGATTCTATGTTTCTGGGCGTCTCCTGGGTCGCAGAACAAAAAGGGCTACCTTGGGCAGAGTTTGGTGCATCTGCTTTAGCTCTGAACAGCCGAGACACGGCTCCTTTTGGGTTGGGTCTTCTGCCCAGCAATCATCCATTCAGACGACTGCGGAATCAGGGGCTAAAGTGCTTCTTTGAACAAAAGGTGCTGCGGCATTTGAGAACCTACACGAACGATTTGCGATCGCAACTCAACCTGCCTGCCTGCCCCGTCCATTACTTTGAAAAAATTTCCCCCTTCTTGTATCTGTCCCCCAGTGTTCCAGACTTCGAGTATCCGCGCCGCGACTTACCCCCTCAAGTTCACTTTACTGGAGCGCTGCTGTCTCCGCCCCCGTCCGAGTTCACCCCTCCTGTCTGGTGGGATGAACTTGCAGGCAACACACCCATCATTCATGTCACACAAGGAACTGTGACCACGAATTCAGCAGAGTTGCTAGTGCCAACGTTGCAGGCACTGGAACACGAAGATGTTTTAGTCGTGGCAACAACAGGCGGAGCACCCGTTGACACCCTCAACCTGACTCACATTCCAGCGAACGCCAGAATTGAGCCATTCATTCCCCACGCGCATTTGCTGCCTCATGTGGATGTGATGATTACGAATGGAGGCTACAACGGAGTGCAAATGGCTCTGGCGAATGGAGTTCCCTTAGTGGTTGCAGGGAAAACAGAGGAGAAGCCGGAAGTTGCCGCGCGGGTGGAGTGGGCAAAGGTGGGAATTAATTTGAGAACGCGCACTCCTTCGCCCAAACAGATTAAAAATGCAGTCAAAACGTTGCTCAAGGATTCTAGCTATCGCACCCACAGCGAGCAGTTTCAAACCAAGATGCAACAGTACAATGCACCAGCGATCGCGGCAACATTACTCGAACAATTAGCTACCACAAAACAACCTGTCTTGAGGTAAGCCATCCTGAGTCAACAAGCCAGAGCGTGTTTTGGACACAAATAATGCTGTTCAAACTATGACGCTTGCTTTCGCCAACGCCGCTTTTCTGAACTCATCTTCAACAACTTCCCCTCAAAAGTCGGAGTTCCGAGTTTAAAGCACGCTCATCCGACTTCAAAGGTCGGAGTTCCGAGTTCAGAGCGTGAAGTTCCGGGCAAAAAGGTCGGAGTTCCGAGTTCAAAGGGTGAAGCTCCGAGTTCAGAGGTCGGAGTTCCGAGTTCAGAGCGTGAAGTTCCGAGTTCAGAGGCCGGAGTTCCGAGTTCAGAGCGTGAAGTGCCGAGCAAAAAGGTCGGAGTTCCGAGTTCAGAGGGTGAAGCTCCGAGTTCAGAGGTCGGAGTTCCGAGTTTAGAGGTTGGTAGCTCCGTTTCACAGCGTACTGCTTCATCTACTCTTCTAGGCGCGATAATGAGAGCAAGTAGAGGACTCCACCATGATTGCCACACCTCAACCTCAGAAGATGTCGATCGAGGAGTACCTGGACTGGGAACCTCGCCAAGAAACACGCTATGAATATGTTGACGGCGAAGTTTTTGCCATGACAGGCGGAACCATCCCTCACAATGACATTGCAATTAATCTCTTGACACTCGTGCGATCGCAGGTTCGGGCTAAAGGTTGTCGGATCAACATGGCAGATGTCAAAGTTCAAGTCAATGCATCCGGTCTCTATTACTATCCAGATCTGGTCGTAAGTTGCGATCCTCGTGACCTCAATGCCCGCAAATTAATCCAGTACCCTAAACTTATTGTCGAAGTTCTCTCACCTGGCACAGAATCTAGAGACCGAGGCGATAAGTTCACAGCCTATCGCAACATGCTGACGTTACAGGAATATGTGCTTGTAGACTCTGAAAAGGTCGGCGTCGAATGTTATCGTCGCGGTGAAGGTCGGATGTGGCTCTACACGCCTTATACGACGGGTGACATCCTAACTTTAGAAAGCATTGCCTGGGAAGGCGCGATCGACTTACTTTATGAGGACGTACAGTTCTTTTCAGATTGAGCGGTGAGTTAGATCGTTGATCTTCATTGCGATGCAAAGTGAAAAACTCAAAGTGAAAAACTTCAGGTTCAAAAGCTAGTCTGCTTCACGTTACAGGCAAAAGTGGCTAGAGATTGGCTTCTTTGTATCCAGTGTGCAGTAAATGTCGCTCAACATTTAGTAGCATTGCATTCACTTGCACAGAACAGCCCCATGCTTACGCTCTCAAAACTAGAAATCGATCGCGATCGCCTCACGGCTAATATTGAGCGACTCGCAAAAATTGGCAAGCAGCCTTCAGGAAGTATTTGTCGCCTTGCCTTTACGCCAGAAACCCTGCATGCTCGGGCTTTAATTCAGAGATGGATGACTGAACTCGATATGCACGTGCGAATTGATGCGGCGGGAAACTTAATTGGAACCTACGCCGGAAAACATCCTGCACCATCGTTAGCAACGGGATCTCACATTGATACTGTCCCCTCTGGTGGCAAATACGATGGAACGTTAGGCGTTTTAGCAGGGCTTGAAGTCGTTCGGACACTGCACAAAAATAATGTGCGCCTGAATCATCCGCTCGAAGTGATTGTGTTTACCGATGAAGAAAGCACCATGATTGGCTCTCAAGCGATCGCGGGCACAGTCCTCTACAACGACATAGAACGCTACCATCTGCCAAATGGACAAACGATTCAAACTGCCTTAGAGAGTCTCGGTGGAGATTGGGGTCTGTTAGCAACGGCACGGCGCGATCGCACGACGCTTTGTGCTTTCGTCGAACTCCACGTCGAACAGGGGATTATTTTAGAACGCACTGGACATCAAATCGGGATTGTTCAAGGTGTAGTCGGCATGGAGCGTCACAAGCTAAGGATCACGGGGCAGGCAAACCACGCGGGTACAACCCCAATGGATATGCGCCAAGATGCTTTGATTGCCGCGTCTAAACTTGTGCTGGCGGTGCAAGCGATCGCTCTAGCCTTGCCCAGTCAGCCAGTCGCAACGGTGGGCTATCTTACCGTTTCGCCCAATGCCGTTAATATCGTTCCTGGAACGGTAGAACTCAGCGTCGATATGCGCGATTTGTCGAAAGAGGTTCTCGATCGCATGATTCAGCAATTAGAAACTGAAGTTGCAACGATCGCGGCGGAGACAAACACTGAAATTGAGATGATGCCGCTGCTGTGTGTTGAACCGACCCCGGCGGCTGAATTAGTACAAAGCGCGATCACATCTGTGAGTCACCAGCTAGGACTAACCCATTGCTTGCTTCCGAGCCGCGCTGGGCACGATTCGCTAGAGGTTGGGCGCATCACCGACATGGGTATGATCTTTGTGCCGAGTCAATTGGGGTTGAGTCACTCTGAAGCTGAATACACCTCACCTGAACAATGTGCCCAAGGTGCAAATGTGCTGCTTCACACCCTATTAGAGCTAGACGCAATCTATAGGCTCTAATCGCGATCGCTTTTAGAAATCTTTTACAAATTTAGAGATCCTCTGAGAAATAACGTGAATTCGGGATAAGACGATTAGGGCGGGTTGGGTGGCGTTGCCACAATTCGGGGGACTTCCCCCCGCGCCCCCGCTCGTCAGGAGACGGAAGCCGTCCCCCGACACCCCCTCGCTAAGGGAAATGAGAGGGGACGGGTCGAGAAGCGAGGGCGGTTGGAGCGTGGCTTTGGCACTGATGGCTTAACCCGAATTGACGTTAAAAATAAAGTCCCTGTACTCCCAACTGAGAGAATACAGGGACTATCAATCCCTTGTGCGAAGATCTATTTCTTGAACAAATCCCTGATAGCTTTAGCCTTGCATTCTGCTACTTATGCAAAAAGTCTTATGTGTCGTATCAGGTGCTAGGTTTACTTTTGGTTGACCGGATCAGCAATGTAACGGAATGTTGGCTCCGAATTCCAAGGCCCACGCTCATCTTTCCCACCATTGGAAGACAAATTGTAGTAAATGTCTACAGTGTCATCGGGCTGAATATTGCCAAACATCGGATCGGTCAGTTTGCCCATCGAGTCCAGAGCTTTCATAAACATCTGAGTGTGGGAAATTTCGCGAGTGAGAAGGTGTGTGAGCGTTTTTTTCGTGCCTTCATCAGTGGCTAACTTAATCAATTCTTCGTAAGTTTGGCGTGCTCCTGCCTCTGCTGCAATATTTGCTCTTAAGTCGCGCACCACATCGCCCCCCTCATTTATGTAGGTTGCTGTCCAGGCACTGCCTTGACTATCGAGAAAGTGAGGTCCCATGCCCCGAACAGCAAACAAGCTGCTTTTGTAAGCCTCGGTTTGATCCACATTTTTGGTGTGAGATTCAATCAGCTTACCGACCATTTCTAAATGTCCAAATTCCTCGATCGCAATGTCTTGGAGCATATCTCGAATGCCAGCATTCTCAACGTGGAAGGACTGCACCCAATATTGCAGAGCAGCAGTTAGCTCTCCTGTTGCTCCACCAAACTGCTCTAGAAGTAGCTGAGCAAAACGCGGATTTGCCTCATTAACATTGACGGTATGAATAGTTTCTTTTTTGTGAAAAAACATTGAAACCTTCCTTAACTAAACTTTAGATCTTCTTGTCGTAACATTTGGCTGTAGCATCCGACGCCCTATAAACCTAGAGCGAAGACCTCTGGATTACATCAACTTAAGAGGGATCAACTAAGCTACTAGGCTCTATCTTTAGAATTAGAGCGCCAAAAGTTACAGAGTCAACAAAACAGGGTCAATAAAACTGCCTCTGAACCCCGTAGGTGAGGATATCCGAACCGCTCTATCGGTCAACCCTACTGATTACAATGGGAACGCAAGCCCTAACCTTCGTGCAAAATAGTGCTGAGGTTATTTGAGAACTGTGGATAAGCCGATGACGACCATTCTGGAACAAGGCAACATCTCGATTCATACTGAGAATATCTTTCCGATTATCAAAAAGTGGCTCTACTCAGACCACGAAATCTTTTTGCGTGAGCTAGTCTCAAATTCAGTCGATGCCATCCAGAAGATGAAGATGGTGGCGCGTTCTGGAGATTTCTCTGGCGAGATGGGTGAGCCGGAGATTGTCATTACGATCGACAAACCGAAACAAACGCTCTCCTTCTCAGACACCGGCATCGGCATGACAGCAGATGAGGTGAAGCAATACATTAACCAAGTTGCATTCTCTAGCGCTGAGGAGTTTGTTCAGAAATACCAAGCCAGCGGCGATCAGCAAATTATTGGTCACTTTGGGCTTGGCTTCTACTCGTCGTTTATGGTGGCAAAACACGTCGAGATTGATACGTTGTCGTATAAAGAAGGCGCAAAACCTGTTAATTGGACATGCGATGGATCGACGGAGTTTCAGCTAACGGAATCGTCGCGTACAACGCAAGGTACAACAGTTAAACTAACGCTACAAGACGAAGAATTAGAATATCTTGAGCCGTACCGGATTCGGCAGCTAGTGAAAACGTATTGCGATTTCATGCCGTTTCCGATCAAGCTTCAAGTCATTGAAAAAGAAGATGAAGCCGCGTCAGAACCGGAACAAATTAACCGTCAGATTGCGCCGTGGAAGGAGTCGCCAAACAATCTCAGCCGAGAAGATTACCTTGAGTTTTATCGGTATCTGTATCCGTTTCAAGAAGAGCCGTTGCTCTGGGTGCATCTCAACACCGACTATCCATTTGTGGTGAACGGCATTCTCTATTTTCCGAAACTCAAGCCCGATGTCGATGTGTCGAAAGGACAGATCAAACTGTTCTGCAACCAGGTGTTTGTCAGCGATAACTGTGAGGAAGTTATCCCACAGTTTTTGCTGCCGTTGCGGGGCGTGATTGATAGTTTAGATATTCCACTCAATGTGTCGCGGAGCTTCTTGCAGAACGATCGCACGGTTCGCAGAATTGCCGACTATATTGCGAAAAAAGTGGGCGATCGCTTAAAAGAACTCTATCGGGATAACCGGGAAGAATACATTCGTTGCTGGCAGGATCTGGGAACCTTCGTCAAATTTGGGTCGCTCAACGATGATAAATTTAAGAAGCAAGTCGAAGAGATCATCATCTATCGCACCACTGCAAATCTGACTGACAACGCTCCTAAAGTGGAAGTTCAAACGCAAGAAGGAGATGTTTGGCAAGACTCATCAGAAGGCCAAAGCAACACTGTCGATGGCAAATCCTATACCACTCTGCAAGACTATCTCGAACGCAACAAAGAACGCCATGAGAATCGTGTGTTCTACTGCAACGATGAAGTCTCTCAAGCAACTTATGTTCAACTTCACACCAGTCAAGGCTTAGAAGTCCTATTTCTCGACTCCTTTATCGACAGCCATTTCGCTAGTTTCTTAGAGCGCGAGTACTCTCACGTCAACTTCTCCCGCGTAGATTCTGAGCTAGATGACACGCTGATTGACAAAGACAAAACTGAGGAGATTGTCGATCCAGCTACGAATCAAACCCGTAGTGAGCAGATTAAAACGTTGTTCCAAAAAGCGCTCAACAAGCCGAAACTGACGATTCGGACGGAGGCACTCAAGGGAGAAAACGCTGCCGCAACGCCGCCTGCTATGGTGCTGCTGCCTGAGCAATTGCGCCGAATGCAAGAAATGACGGCCTTGATGCAACAGCAGGCCGTGCAATTTCCAGAGGAACACATTCTGTTGGTCAACACCTCGCATCCAATGATTCAAAACTTGATCAATTTGAGTCATGGAGCCATTGCCACACCGGATGGTCAGTCTCCCTCGGCAGAACTTGCAAACCTCATTTGTCACCATGTTTACGATCTGGCGTTGATGGCACAAAAGGGATTTGATGCGGATGGTATGAAGTCGTTTGTTGAGCGCTCGAATCAGGTATTAACGAAGCTAACGGACAAAGCAGCAAGTTAAGCGCCGCTATTGGATGCATGAGAAGGGGCGAGGCTTCTCGCCCTTTTTGAGTGGGTGGACATCAACCTGCTTAGCTGCGCCAGCGCAACACCTGTTCTCGTACTGGGTTGTCAAACGCGCGACCTTCAGCGATCGCACGTGTAAACTCTGCTTTCAGTTGGTAGTACCAACGAGCTTGAGTATCGGCGTCTTTAATCAACATTAAACTGGGGTTATATTTCAGCCCGTCCTGTTGTTTGATCACCATCTGCCGATCTTGATCTAAAAACCGTCGTACGAGTGGACGAAGAACCGGCAGCAGAACCTTAAACCACGGTAGCGTCGTGTAGAAGAGTGTTGTGACTTCGGTTGAGGTTTCTGTAATTGGCGTGATCGTCGTTAAATTGCAGACCGTGTGACGATCGCTCGTGATTTGCTCGATTCGCACTCCGGGAAGTTGGAAGGAAATTTCGACCGCAGGTTTGCGACCAATCAAGCGATACAGAACCGTCTCTCGCTCTAGCTGATGCTTTCGCATGGTGAATCCGTAGGGTGATGGGTCAAAGGTTTTGACCTCTTCAGCTAAATTGGCATCGGCTCGCCACCACCACGATCGATGTACAAACGGCACATGCGCTGGATCCATTAGCCCCACGATCGCGTGATCAACAAAACACGGAAAATTCATCACTTCAACGGATTGGTATGTCTCATGCCCAAATCCGGGAATGCGAGGAACGTCTAGCGCGATCGCATCACTGTCACCCCGATTTGCAGAAGGCATGTAGATCCAGACATTGCCCTGCACTTCTTGCACGCTGTACGCCCGAACCCCAAAATTATCTAAATTGAGGTGCTGATCCTCGGTCAACGCTGGAATTAAGGTACAGCGCCCGGCTGCATCAAACCGCCAACCGTGATAAGCGCACTCCACTTCATGCCCGTCAAACCGTCCGTAGCTGAGCGGAATCGCACGATGCGGGCAGATATCGCGTAATGCAAATGCCTGACCCGCTAACGTGCGCCCAAACAGAATAGGTTCGCCCAGCAAAATCTTGGAGATGATTTTACCGGGTTTGAGTTGGTGCCCCGGCAACGCATAGTACCAAATGTCCCGGAGGAAGGTGTTGGAATCAGCCATCAATTAATTCTTGCGGTGCGATCGACAAGTTGTGAGTTGTGCGGGCATCTTGCCTGCGATCAGTAAACATGAGCAAGATGTTGACAAAATGATTTGGAGTGCGATCGCGGGCAAGATACGCTCTAGCTTAAATCACTAACCTCCCGTTCGCCTAATCTAGAGGACGACTGCACGCGCTTAATTGTTCGCTCGCGTCATCTCCATCAAAACTTTCTGAGCGCTCTGTTCGGGCTGGTCGGTAGCGGGGCGACGCTGAATATAGCGGCCATCGGCTTGGAGATCCCACGCTTGACGATTGTCCGCTAACAAAATACCTAACATCTCCTGCAAATCTTGAGCGATGCTTGGATCTTCAATGGGAACCACCGCTTCGACCCGCCGATCGAGGTTGCGAGGCATCCAGTCAGCACTGCCAATCAACACGGTGGGATCACCATCGTTGTGAAAGTAGAACACGCGGGAGTGTTCTAGAAACCGTCCGACAATGCTCATGACACGAATGTTGTCACTCACATCCTTGATGCCCGGACGCAAACAGCAAATGCCGCGAATAATCAAATCGATTTGCACACCAGCTTGAGATGCTTCATACAGCGCCACAATAATTTGAGAATCGACAAGAGCGTTCATTTTGGCAACAATTCGCCCGTCTCGACCCTGACGCTGATGATCGATCTCGCGATGAATAAATTCAATCATGCGATCGCGCAGATTCACCGGAGCCACTAACAGCTTGCGGTAAGATTTCTGCCGCGAATATCCGGTCAAGAAGTTAAACAGATCCGTGGCATCCGCCCCTAGGTCTTCTCGACAGCTAAACAGCCCCAAATCGGTATAGATCCTGGCCGTTTTAGGGTTGTAATTGCCCGTGCCAACATGAACATATCGCCGAATTCGCCTCTCTTCCCGCCGAACGACTAACGTCAATTTGGTGTGGGTCTTGAGTCCTACCAAACCATACACAACATGGACTCCAGCACTTTCAAGTTTTTTTGCCCAGTTAATATTGTTCTCTTCGTCAAAGCGGGCTTTCAGTTCTACCAAGGCAGCGACTTGCTTGCCATTGCCTGCTGCCGCAATCAGGGCTTGCAAAATCGGAGAATCGCCCGATGTGCGATACAGCGTCATTTTGATGGCTAATACATCCGGATCGTAGGCGGCTTCCTCAATAAAACGCTGTACACTCCGTGAAAATGAATGATAAGGGTGATGAACCAGAACATCTTGTTTGCGAACGGTTCCAAAGAAATTGTCGTCGTTCTCAGATGCAGCTTTCTCAATGTCAATGTCATTGGCTCGCCGCAGAACGGCAGGCTTGATCGCCGTCCAAGGCGAATCTTTCAGCTCAGGTAACGGCAAATCGAGAAACGACATGAGATCTCTGAGACAGAGAATTCCTTCAACCTCATACACATCCGTGGGAGCAAGATCCATCTCTTGCATCAGCATCTCTCGGACGTGCTCCGGCATCGAGGAGTTAATCTCCATTCGCACGACAGAGCCTCCAAAACGACGTTTTCGGAGTTCCTGCTCGATCGCTAACATTAGATCCTCGGCTTCATCTTCCTCGACATCTAAATCTGCGTTGCGGGTAATGCGGAACGGATGATATTCCTGAATATTCATGCCCGGAAAGAGCGGCTCCAAATTGTGAGCGATGACTTGCTCTAGCGGCACGCCTGCCCACACGGTCGCTCGACTTTTAGAGAGTGAGGTGGGTGTGATTTGAGTCTCGATCGGCAGGGAGATAAAGCGCGGCAGCATCCCAGGAACCTTAACTCTCGCGAAGAGTTCTTCCTCGGTCACACTGTCTTTAATCACAACGGCTAAGTTTAAACTGAGGTTTGAAATATAAGGAAACGGATGACTCGGATCGATCGCCAGCGGCGTTAGCACCGGAAAAACTTGCTCTTGAAAATAGCTCTGTAAATATGTGCGCTGTTCTTGGCTGAGGTCGATGTAGTCCAGTAGAAAGACGCCTTGCGTGGCTAAGTGAGGACGCAAAGCTTGATTAAAGTGATAATGCTGCTTCTGCACAAGGGGACGCAGACGCTCGTCGATCAGATCAAGCTGTTCTTGGGGGGTGCGCCCGTCTGGCGGTAACTTCGTTACATTCGCTTCGACCTGCTCTTTCAGCGCTGCCACCCGCACCATAAAATATTCATCTAAGTTAGAGCTAAAAATCCCTAGAAATTTCAGCCGTTCTAACAGAGGGGTACGTGGATCAAACGCCTCATGCAGAACGCGACTATTGAACTCTAGCCAACTTAACTCTCGATTGAAATAATACTGAGGATCGGTGAGATTAATGTCCACTGTGTTTTTTTTTCGCCGACGCATTAGAATACCTCGTCTTCAATGCCAACCCACCATTCTCCTAAATTCATTAAGTCTTGGTGAATGTCAGCCAACCGAGCCTCGTATTCCGCAGTAGATAACTCCGATCGCTGTTCGTTTAACTTGAGCAATCGAAGTTGAGCCAGCAGCCAAGGTTTGGTCATGCTATCGGTCTGCTCTAAATAGCGGGCGAGGTCATAGCTGTTCATGGGTGGAGGGCCTAGGGGGAGGTCACTTTTATTGTCGCGTTAATGCGCGAGTTTTAGCAGGGGCGAGGGGAGGAACTTCGCAGAAAGATAGCCGCTATCACAAAACCGAGGAGAACCAAGGGCGCGATCGCGGCTATCTTTACTCTCTATCAATTTGAACTTTAGTCCCGATTGAAACTAGGAAGCCAAATTTTGAGCAACAAAGTCCCAGTTCACCAAGTTGTCTAAAAAGTTCTTGATGAACGCAGGACGGGCATTCTGATAATCAAGATAGTAAGCGTGTTCCCACACGTCTAAGGTCAACAGAGGCTTTTGACCATGAACTAGAGGATTTTCAGCATTAGCAGTCTTGGTGATTTTGAGTGTGCCACCATCATCGACAAGCCATGCCCAACCGCTGCCAAATTGGGTTGCCGCCGCCGCACTAAATTCCTCTTTGAACTTGTCCAGGCTACCAAAGGCCGCGTCAATTTTAGCTGCGAGATCGCCCGTTGGTGACCCTCCCCCGTTGGGGCTGAGGCTGTTCCAGAAGAACGTATGATTCCAAATTTGAGCCGCGTTATTAAAAATACCCGTTTTGGATGAATCACCAAATGACTTCTGAATAACTTCCTCTAGCGATGCATTGTCAAGCTCAGTGCCTTCGACCAGCTTATTCAGATTGGTGACATATCCTGCATGGTGCTTGCCGTAATGAAACTCCAGCGTTTCCTCTTTCATCCCGTGTGACTCAAGCGCATCTTTTGGAAACGGCAGGGGAGCTTGTGTAAATGCCATGTGTTCTAGTCCTCTCGTTAGCGTTTAAGCAAAAATAACAGGTCTAAGTCGTAGTCGAACTCTGTCTTTAACCGAAGCGTTACATACTGCGGAAAGATCAGCAGAAACATAACTTAATAGTCAGATCTTATCGCACAAAGAGTAAAGGCAAGTGCATCCTAGTGCTGAAGCGCAAAGGCAACTTACCTTTTTGAATCAGAAAGGCTCAATAGCTACAGAGTAGGGTCTAGAACGATAAAGTAAATATATCTAGGGTGAGATTTGTTAGAGGTCGCGTTTCTCTAAATTCTGCTTTGCGAACCGTCTGGGGCATGAAGGGATAAAGAGGCACGAAGAAAGCACAATCATTCTTTCAGCCTTAATTTTGATGGTACATCTACCCTTGCTCTTTTCTGCCGCCTAAAGCGTGTTCTGGAAGCTCAAGCGGGCATTCTTGAAGATTAGAATAAGTTTTGTTTAACCTGGGATAACGTTTAGTCATGGGAACCGTCTACCGCTTCAGTATGTGCCAAGATCTCACCGAACGATATATCCGTATATGCGCTGATAGCGTTCCCATAAATAAGCAATTCTTCTAAACAAATTGTTTATCACAAATTGTCTATTTATGAGAAAGGGGCGGCACAGTCGGCACAGGCATCTAGGTTAGACAGAGAGTTAAGTTAGGCGGACAGTTATTTAGTTAGAGCAGAGGGATGGCTTATCCCTCGTGCAATCACAAGCGCAGTCACAGTGTCATTGTCAAGTTTTTACCTGACTAGGCGCGATCGCAAGTGGTTATAGAAAGAGAGGGCGTCGGCAAGCAACAGGGTCTTGGAGGGTGGTCGTGGATCAAGAATTTTTTCTATCAGTAACTCCGGTGCGAGCAACCGAATATCTCGTCCGTACAGAAGGCGTCTCTCCGGGAGTGCCGTTAGCCGAAGAGTTAGTGACTTGGCAGGTAGACGAGTGGCTAGAGCAAGCTCGTCAGTTGATGCACGACCCCTTATTAGGATTGCTCAGAGGCAACCTCTTTCGCCCCCGTACTGGACACTCACCCGAAGATGCCGCAGGTGTGCTTGTGCCGAACTTGGTTGAATTTGGACAAACTCTCTACAACGCGCTGTTTCAAGGAACGATTCGCGATAGTTGGATGACCGCTCAAGGCATCGCTCAAAATCGGCGAGAAGGATTGCGGCTGCGCTTAGGACTAAAAGGAGATCTGCTGCCGCGCTTACCGTGGGAAGTCCTTCATGCGGGGGTGCGTCCGTTAGCAACCGGAACCGATGTCGTGTTCTCTCGCTATCAAGCCGCCTTTGCTCCAATGGCAACCGTGCTGACGCCGCACCGCTCGTCCTTGGTCGAGCAGAGTCAGGCGCTCCGAATTCTGATGGTACTGGCGGCTCCGACCGACCAAGAAGTGTTAGAGCTAGAGCGCGAAGCGACGCATCTGCGTGAGGAACTGATGCGCGATCAGGGTAGTGCAGCGGGCGAAATTGAACTCACTATCCTAAACCAACCGGGGCGGGAAAGGCTGACTCAAGCTCTAGAGCAAGGGCGCTTCCACATCTTGCACTATGCCGGACACAGCAACTTGGGCATGTCGGGCGGAGATTTATATTTGGTCAACGATCGCACTGGGTTAACAGAAGTGTTGAGCGGCGATGACCTAGCAGGCTTGTTGGTGAATAACGGCATTCGCATGGCAGTTTTTAACTCCTGCCGGGGGGTTTACACCGCCACCGCCGACCTATCCAAGGCGACGGAATCGGGCAACCTTGCCGAAGCTTTACTGAAACGGGGAGTTCCAGCAGTTTTGGCGATGGCAGAACGGATTCCCGATGACGTGGCGCTAACGCTCAGCCGCCTGTTCTATCGCAACTTGAAGCAACGCTATCCAATCGATTTGAGCTTGAGCCGTGCTCGTCAGGGGTTGCTCTCGTCTTATGGCTCAAACCAGTTGTATTGGTCACTGCCCATTCTGTATCTGCACCCCAACTTCGACGGCTATTTGCAACCGCCGCTGGTGGGCGAACTGCCGACTCCAGAGCTTGTGACCCCGACGCGATCGGTTCCTGAAGCAGTGTCGACGGCGACCCCAATTCCTTTTGTGATGCCGGACGATTTGTTGGACGGGCTGGAGTTAGACAACCCCGATGATCGCGATCGCGAGGAAGTTCTGAATCTGCTACGGGAATTGCAAGACGAATCTGACAATCCTTTTTATGAGGACACTTTTTTTGAGCATGAGGACAGGCTCCACTCCTCCGATCAGCCTCGGACGGCGGCAGATTTTGTCGCTTCAGGAGAAGCACTCTATGCGAACGGCGATGTGGCAGGCGCGATCGCGGCATACAGTGAAGCGTTGCAGCTAGATAGCCGATATGCTGACGCCTACAGCAAAATGGGTATTGCCTTAGAGCAGTATGACAGCCCTGCGGAAGCAATCATTGCGTACCAAATGGCACTGCAACTCAATCCCAACTTAGTCGAAGCGGAGCAACATCTTCGCCGCCTCAAAACTGCGCATAACTTTGGAACAGATTCCACGGGCAGAGCCATTAGCCAGGAGCCGTCGGACTTGGCTCAATCTTCTACGGGGTCGAGTGGCGCATCGCTAGTCAGAACGGAAACTCCGCCTCACTCGCGGGTGTTTGCCAAAAATTTAAAGCATCCGACTCGCCGCCGTCCTTGGATTACGTTTGGCATCGCGGGAACTGCTGTCGCGGCTGTTTTAGCCATTTGGGGAATTTCTAGTTTGCGATCGTCTCTATGGCCTAGCAACGTCTTGCCTGATCCGGCTACTCTACCTACTAGCAATCTGCCGACGAGTCAGACTGGTATTCTCACCGCTACGGCCACTCAGAGCTTCCGTCAGGGCGATCTGCGCAAAGGGCAGGAGGCAACAGAAGCTCTGCTCAATCAAAACAATTTAGTGCAAGCGACAAGCGCAATCGATGCTGTTCCTAACGACAAACAGACGAATCCAGCTATCAGCTTTTTGCGCGGGCGAGTCGCTTGGCAATCGCTTCAGCAAAGCGGCAATCGGACATTCAGTATTGGAGATGTGCGTCGTTACTGGAAAACGGCGGTGGACGGCAAACCAGAGCCGCTCTATTACAATGCCCTCGGATTTGCCTACTATGCGGAGGGAAACCTCAAACGCGCGGGCGAGGCATGGAAGACCTCGGCTAGACTGGCCGCCGAGCAGCAGAAACTTGGCGCAACCGCAGCAACAGGCAAGGCAAATCCTGCTCTGCAAGATGAGATGACTGCCTATGCTGGCATTGCCCTCGCCTACATGAAGGCCGCGAACCAGCAACCGCCCAAACAGCAAGCCAGCTTAAAGCGGCAAGCCATTATTCTGCGCAACCGGATTCTCAGGCAGACGCCGACCGAGTTTCAGCCGAATGCTTTGGCTAAGAACTGGCTGTGGACGGAAAGCGCGATCGCAGAGTGGAAAGCGTTGCTAGCGGCAAAATAACGTTCAAAAGAACCTTAAAGAAATGATGAAATCGAATCGTGCTTCCGAATGTCCATCATTTCAGCTAAACCCGGTTCAGTCCAATCTAGAGGATGTTCGTACTGAGGAACCACCTTTACTTTAGGCTGTCTTGGTTCAGCTACAGCAGCGCTTCGAGCAGCAACGGGTTTAGCGGGTCTGGGCTGCGCACTGCTTCTAGGAGCGTTTGGCGCAGACCTTCTGACGCTCTGTGGAGCCGTTTTTAGGGGTGAAGGAGCTGGAGGACGCGGGTGCAGGGCGGTGGACGCGGGTGCGGCATTCCGCTGAACTAGCGATCGCGAAGCAAGCTTCCCTTGGAACCGTGGTGTCGCTTTGGCGGGGCGGAGCTGACGCGCCAATAGCATTGAGGCTGCGCCACAACACACCACGACAGCCGCTAACAAACCAAAGGACGAAGCAGACTCTTGAGCTGAGTATTGCACTGGCGCTGGGGCTTGCACTACAACTTCAGATTGCGCTTGCTCTGTTTGAGGCGGCGAAACATCAATTTGCAGAATCCCTTTTAGCGAAATCCCAGAAATTAGCACCAGCACTAGCCAGGAACCTGTCCAAAACAAGATGGGATGGCGTTGGGTTAGATATAGGAGAAGGCGACAGGTGAAGCGGGTGGTGGCGATCGCTCGATTTAAAGATCGGGGCGTAGCCTTAGAAACCAAAGCCCGTGAATTGTCGTTTCGTTTTCCCATGACGGTGTTAAAGGGTGCAACGTAATTGATGCGTCAGATTCTACATTGAATAATTCTTTTTTGGCCAATTTTGCCAATTTTCAGTAGATTCTACGTTGAATAATTTTCCTTTTGGATTATTCTGCCGAATTCGATAGAAATGCAAACCTATCTAAAGAGAGACTCATCCCTACAAGATGAGCCGTAGATATTAGGGTTCATTCCCAATACACCGCGTTTTTAACCGCTCAGGATGATTTACCAGCCAATCGTAATTTTCCAGAAGAGCGATCCGATCGCAACCATGGCTAAATGTTGGGGTAGGAGCAGTGCGATCGCTTGGCGGGCGATTTTCTGCGTCAGGAAGACACTGAGCCAGAATGAGCCGACAATTGTTGCGGCTTGTAGAAAGGTGATCACAGCGGGATGAACGATCGCAACCGGCAGCGTTGCTAAAGACGCCTCTGGATTAAACGTTGCGACCGTCACCGGCAGTACTTGCCCGGCTTCAGTTAATCCGAGGCGCAGATAGTGAGCGAGACTACAGCCCAACACAAACGGCAGATATCCGTAAGCGAGTTCCAAAAAGGGACGGGACTTGGCATTGAAAACTTGCAGCAGGGCATGGGCGAGGAGTGCGATCGCGCCCGGAAGCAGCAACGCCAACACCGATACGCCTGCATGAATTCCAAAGTGATCTAAATAAAGATTCAGTCCAAACTGCTGCTCAATTTCTGGCAAGCGATGGAGAAACACCGCGCCCCATAGCAAAAAGAGCAAACAAAGTTCTGCATAGGTCGGTTTGTGCGTTGTCCAAAGTTCGATGCCGGGCGGACGCAGGTTGAGTTCGACGGATCGATGCGGACAAGCCTTGAGGCACGTCATGCACAAAACACAATCTCGATTATCTTGAAGCTGAGCTGGATGAGAATAGACCGGACATCCGCCTGTGTCCATGCCTTCTCCTTTTTGAGGTCCGCCTTTATAGCATTGATAGGTCGTACAGGTTGCCGAACAAATGCCTTGCTGAGCCCGCAATTCAATCATGGATAATTTGGCAAACATTCCATTCATGCCGCCGATGGGACAGAGATATCGACACCAAAATCGCCGCTCAAATAACAACGAAAAGGTAACGGCTCCAGCCGTGATTAATAAGAGCAAACAGCCCGATAAATAAGCCGTGTTCTCTAAATTCCACAGTTCTTCCCAGAGTAAAATCAGCGCAAACATGCCAAAGAGAAACCAACCGCCCCATTTCTCAGCCGGTTGTCGTGGCCACGGTAAAAGTCGCCTTGGAAACAGCCATAATGAAACTTTTTGTGCTAATTCTCCATAGATCATGAAGGGGCAAATCGAACACCAAAGCCGTCCTACAAAGGGAAAGCCAATCAGAATCAGCATCCACCACCACGCCCAAAACAGATTTAGGGCAATGTTGCGATCGCGGCTCTGCGGTCCCAGCATCAACACAGCCACCACGATCGCAAAACTCCCCAACACGAACCCGTAGTTGATCCGATCCGGCCACCACGGACTCCGCAGAAACTGCCGTAGCTTTGGATAAGCATTTAGAAGATTGATTCGGAACCGGCGGCTTTTCGCACTCGCTGACCAAAAGACCTCTTCCGTCAGTTCGCTCGCTTCTCCAGACTGCACCAGTGCCCGCTCAATCAGATTCTGTAACTCAGTTGAATTGCCCGGAAAATCGTATCCTTGCAGACGCCGCAACGCTTCTGGGGTGACAGTCGGTTTTGGCAGGCTCCGCGATCGCGAAAATAAGCTGAGATAATATTCCACCATCGCCGCGACATCTGCTTTTCGCACTCGCAACGGCGGAACTTTGATACTGTGAGCAATTTTTTTGCACCGCTCCAACTGAGGTAAAACCCGTTCAGAAATCATCATGATCCGAGCTTCAACCGGACGCGCCGATGCCGCTGGTTCTCCGTCTCGACTGACAGGAGTAAATTCTCCCGTGGATAGCATTTGCACCAGTTTCGCTTCTAGCTCTGGTGAAGCGTCTTCCAAATTATTTAGCAGAAGTGTGCCGCGACCGAGCCACTCCAAAAGTCCAGGTTTACCGCCTGCTCGACCAAACAATTCAGCCCCGTTCGCTTGCAGGGTATTGCAGTTCACTTTGATCAGGGGTTCTTTGCGATCGCTCGACCCAAAGTGAATCAACGCCGCCACATTGTCTTTTTCAAGTCCAGGTTCGCCAAAGATCAGCACTGAACCGCGATCTTTAGAGGCTTTTTTCATTTCCTGTCGCAGCCGCGTTGCATAGCGGCTTGACCCGACAATTCCTCGTCTCACCTTCGGTACAAGGTAGGGACGCAGGGCAGTCTGCCGTTCTCGCTCATACTCCAAGGCAGACGAAACTTGCTCTAACTCGGTGGCAAGCTGCCGTGAAACGGTTTGTCCAATTTCGGTATACTGCTGAGCCAGTTCGAGGAACCGCGATCGCTCAATCGTCCACAGCACACAGTCATTGAGCGCGATCGTGGTTTCTACGGCCAATTCATCGAGCAGTAGCTCTTTCAAATACATCACCGCTCCCGGAAGCAGCCCTGTTGCCCTTGCTTCACTGTTTTTGCTCGTGCGGTAACTCTCAATATGTCCACTGTAAAGAATATAGAGAGCTGCCGGAACAGTGTCCTCCAGCGTCAGGCGACAATTTTCTCCCACGGATTCTTCTTCAATCGCGGCTGCGATCGCAGCCAGCACGGCTTCCGGTAGCGTTCCCAGAGCTGTGTTTTGCTTCAGCCACACAACTCGCTCAGCGTAATCCACCATATTTAGATTCTTTACTAAGTGGCTAAATTGAATTACCAATCGACCTGCGATCGCTCATGCAACACTCGCCCAAACACCGCTTCTGTTTGCTGAGCCAGTTTAAACCAGTCAAAACGGCGTTCCAAGTCTTTGTAAGCATTGTTAACTAAGGATTGAGCATACTCGGGCTGCTTCAGCACCTCCAAAATACCTCGTGCTAATGAATCGGGGTCATTCACCCACGTCACAATTCCCGTTTGTTCGTGACGCACGACTTCTGGGAACCCACCTGTATTTGAGACAACAACCGGAACTCGTGCCGCAAAACTCTCTAATGCGACAATTCCAAAGGGTTCATACAAGCTTGGAAAAACAGCACAATCCGCGATCGTTTGAAAGCGATCTAATTCTTCATCGGGCATAAATCCGGTGAAGTAGCACTTCTCCCACAGCCCCCGCTCTCTAACCTGCTGTTGAAGATGGGCGGTCTGTCCGCCCCCAATTAACACAAACTTGACGTGATCATTCAGTTCTTGAAGGATCTTAGGAGCCGCTTGAATCAAGGTTGAAACGCCTTTCTCATGGCTCATTCGACCAACGTAATAAACGATTTTTTCATCATCTGCCGCAAACAAACGGCGAAAGGCTCTGTAATCAAACGCTGGGTTAATGTGTTTTTTTTCACGTCGAATGCCGTTGTACACCACATCGATTTTGTTCCAAGGCGTGTTGAGCGTCCGCTCCACTTCCCGGCGCATATAGTCGGTGCAAACAATCACCCGCCACGCCTCGTGAGTGAGATGCTTCTCACACTGATGCACGTAGCGCTGTGTGTCGGTGTGAATGCCATTGTGCCGCCCGTATTCAGTGGCATGAATCGTGGCGATCAGCGGAACTTTGAAATGGTATTTCAGCGCGATCGCGCTACTTCCAACCAGCCAATCGTGGGCATGAATGACATCAAACGGCCCTTCTTCTAAAATGAGTTTACCGCCGTGAGAGCCTAAGCTCTCATTCATGTTGCCGACCCAATGAAAGAAGTCGCGTGCTGGTGCTACGGGCAATCGGTGAACCTTTATCCCGTCCACAACTTCGTAGTGGGGAGCTTGCCCAAACTCCACTGTCATCAGGTGAACCTCATGCCCCAACCTGACCAATTCTGGGTAGAGTTCCGCGACATGACGGGCAATCCCGCCCACAATGCGGGGTGGAAATTCCCAGGTTAAGACCAATACTTTCATTTGCCCTGACCCACAGCGTCACCTCATCACTGTTCTTATCTTTACAGAAACACGGAGGCTCCCTCGACTCCGGACTATTCCCCAGTCTTAGTTGAATACGGTACAGCAATTTGAAGGAGCCATGCGGTGCGGAGTATACCGTCATACCTTGTTCAAGAGAATCAACAGAGTTGGTCCAGCAGAGTATGCCAAAACGAAAACTTTAGAAATTCTTTAGAAGGTTGCAAGGGATACGCTACCCTATATGTTAGGAATTGAATCGAGGTGAATTGTTTCAGCTCAGGCAAACGGTTGCATGGGAGTCACAAAGTCTCTGTAGTTTTTAAGTCTCTGTAGTTTTTTAGGGTGGCATCCTATCCTACTCGCAGGGAATCTAACCTTTCTTCTGCACTGAGCCTAGAAGCAGAACATCGTCAAATCTCAATTCTTCCTGGTCCTACAGCAAATTGTTCCACTAATTTGCCCTATCGGTTAAGCGTACTCCTGAAAGATGCTGGCACCTTCTGATAAGTTTACAAATACTGAAGTGCCCTTACAGATTCTCCTGTTTGTCGATCAGCGTCCCAATTCTAAAGAACAAATCCGGCAGATTCGGTCGTTTTTCAAGAAGCGAGAGTCCGACAATCGGTTTGAGCTTCAGATTGTCGATGTTGGTGAGCAGCCGTATTTGGCAGAGCATTTTCGATTAGTGGCAACTCCTGCTCTGATTAAAATTCATCCTGAGCCTCGACAAATTTTGACGGGTAGCGATTTGGTCGCTCAGTTAGAGCGGTGGTGGTCGCGGTGGCAACGAGCGGCAGAAGAATTTTTGTTGGAGGAAGACGCGATCGCAAAATCAGCTAAAGTTGATGCGTCCAAAACGACTGGCGTTCGATCGGTGATTCAATCGGCAGAGTTGTTAAAACTCTCAGATGAGGTTTTCCGGCTGAATCAAGAGCGTGAAGAGTTGAAATTGCAGCTTCAGTTTAAAGACCAAATTATCGCGATGTTGGCGCACGATCTTCGTAATCCTCTCACCGCTGCCTCGATCGCCGTGGAAACCCTCGAAATCGGTCACAAATCTGGCGATCGCCAGTCCTCACGCTTCACGCCTGTCCTAATCCTGCAGTTGTTAAACCATGCGCGATCGCAGCTTCGCACAATCGATCGGATGATTACTGACATTCTGCAAGCGGCGAAAGGCTCTAGCGCAGAACTACACATCCAGCCTCAGAAGCTTGATTTAGGCGCAATGTGCCGGGAAGCATTAGACAGCTTGCACGCTCGATCGCAAGCTAAGCATCTGAAAGTAAATACTGATATTCCAAATGATCTGCCGTTCGTTTACGCCGACCCCGAACGCGTTCGGCAAGTCTTCGTCAACATTTTGGACAACGCAATCAAATACACGCCAACTAATGGCGCAATTCACGTCTCCATTTTGCATCGCACGACCCAGAAGGTGCAAGTCAGCATTTGCGACTCTGGGCCTGGCATTCCTGAAGACAATCGAGAGCGCATTTTTGAAGATCATTTCCGGCTTCAGCGCGACCAAGCACAAGACGGATATGGAATTGGTCTTTCCCTGTGCCAACGCATAGTGCGATCGCACTATGGGCAAATTTGGGTGGATTCCACGCCAAATCAAGGGAGTTGTTTTCACTTCACATTGCCTGTCTTTCGACTGCAACAGCAATTAATCGACGGATTTAAGTTGTGAAACAACTCTTTCACAGAGCTAAATAGGAGGCTATTAATGCAAAGGTGGTTTGGTGCATGATTGGACTTCAAGCCACTTTATCTTGCTATCTATCAGCACTATACCGAACTTTAAAGCATTCACTTTGCAGAGTATTGAAGAGCAAGCTGCTTGGGTTAGATCAGAAGATTTGCGGAGTTCACCTTTCGTTTCCGTAGTTGTACTGTACGGAGACTAAGATGATTAACCAAGTACTGATTGATGAACTAGGTTTACCTTATGAATTGCCGTCAATGATGGCTGCGTAAGTTTTTGAAAACGGATGCATTTGTCTTTTTGCTTTAATAGAATCTTGCAGCGAGATCGCTGACCATATCTTATCTTCACAGTTACTTCACTCAAGAAAAAGCACATTGAGGCGCTCATACCCTTTAAGCCCAGATGTCAAATAGATCACTAATTACGCGATCGCTTACTGAGTTTTTACTATCTCTCTCTAGCCGCTGAAATCCTGCTCGTTCTACCTTGTAGCATGATGCACATCGGTTCCACTACAGCACTGTATACGCCGTACATTATCTGTTCTCGAAAAGCAGATTAAAGCTGGAACAGTTTAGTAAATTCAATTTCGCTATAAGGCTTGGCGCAAGTTGTGTCAGTATTGCGCTTTTCTATTTAGTGTTATTAAACACAAGAATTTTTTCGGGTACTTTTCGAGCTGATTCTTGACCTTCTCTAGTTGATAAATCTTAGTGGCTTAGGGGAATGCTTAAGGTGCATCTAAACTTCAAGGAATTTCAGTCTACGGATATGCTGTAGCTAATAAATTGCTTGTCTACTTCACCATTTCCTTACTTTGATTCCATCATTATTAAGCCACTTAAATCTAGTGTAATTACGGTACTAATTCAAAAGCGGCTCACCTATAACTATCATTGAGTCAGTCATGAAGTAATTGCTAAAAACCATCTCATACTGGTTTTAATCCTAAGCTCAGCACCTTAACCTTCACGAAGTTGATTCAGCAATATAGCTGATCTAGCCAACTTCTGAAAAATGTTAGTTTCGAGCAATAGGGGAGTATTTACCGATTGATCAGCCTTGAACATGACCAGTCAAGAGCAGTTTTTTAGCGAATTACTATTAATAGAATCTAGTAATAGAACCTAGTCTGCCTATCCACCTGCCGCGTAAAGGAACCGCTGAAATCGATGAAGTACGATTCCTTAGAGTATCAGCCTAAAGCCGCCGAAGTTAGTGTCTATGAGTGTGAAGTCCATCTTAAGTTTCGGCTTATTGAGGAGAAGGGAGTCCTTCAGGATCGTGAACAGCTTTTAGAGATGCTCATTGATGCCTTTTCGTGCGGCAGCGATGAATATATGGAGCCAATGCAGGTACAGGTGAACGCAGAAGAAATTTCTGAACTCGAAGCTTCGCCTCAAATGCGCCGTCAACTCATTCGACTGCGTAATTCAAACGATTAAAGCAAAAGACTACGAGGGGATGCCCCAAGCGCTCTTTGTAGAAATAGATGAACTTGCATAACGGGGATGCCATTAATTCTGTCTCTGCTTACTGAACCGTAAACGAGGCATCACTAATTGAACGATCGTTAAGTCGCATCCGCACCGTCCAGGTTCCAGGAATTGCTGTTGTACCGATTGGATAGTGACAGTAAGTATTCCAAAGGGCAGTGCGAATCTCTTGCGTTTCGTAGCGGTTTTGTTTCACGATCTGCTGATTTGGATCAATCCACTCACAAGAGAGCGATAGCTTCTGCCCAATCGGAGCGTCTTTTAACACAACACGATAGTAGAGATCGGGATTCGATTGGCGAGAAACGGTCTGCACATCGCTACCATCCGCTTGCAGGGTAATACGATCGCGCTGTACAGACACTCGATTTAGGATCTGTTGTTGGTGATTCAAGAAATAGAGGATTGACGCGATCGCTACAACGATGATAGCGGCAACACCTCCAACTATCCAACGATTTCGACGCTGCTCTACTTGCAACGATTGCCGTCGCCGTACCTGTATCAGAGATTCCTCTAACAACTCTGGCGGCAAGTTCAACTCTTGAAGAATTTGTCGAACTTCGTCTGCGTCCAGTTCATCTTGCCGCTTGTTGGAGATGCGCTGGGCCTCTGCAACAATCTGGGTTAACTGTTCCTGCGTGAGTTTCTGCATCGTTGCCTCCAACCTTCATCGGAGTGTGGACACGTCAATCCTGACATGCGATCGCCATTTACAACAATTAGCACGGCTCTGCTCTTCAACCCTTAGCCAGTTGCTTTGGTTCTAAGGTGGTACCTTCTAGGCTGACAGAAGATTACTCCGGTCGGTGCTAAGTCGGATGTGTCGCTAAGTCATCTAAAGCGAGGCATCGAAAAATGCCGTTGCTGCATACACCCCGTCTAAACCTGTGCCCTTGTCAGCTTAGGGATTTTGATAGCGATTAGCACAACGGCCCATCAACTTTTTATTCAACCCACTCAGTACTCAACTAATGTCACGATCGGCACATCCGGTAGCCGTTGACGCCCGTTGAGATCTTTCAACTCGATCACAAACGCACATCCAACTAATTGACATCCAATATTTTGAATTAACTTTGCTGTTGCTCCTGCCGTTCCCCCTGTCGCAATCAGATCATCCACAATCAGGATTCGGCAGCCCGACTTGAAAGCATCTTTATGCATTTCTAAGCAATCCGTTCCATACTCCAACTCATATTCCACCTGATGAACGGGTGCTGGCAGCTTCCCTGGTTTACGAACGGGGACAAATCCAATCCCCATTTTGTACGCTAAAGGCGTTCCCACAATAAACCCGCGTGACTCCATTCCCACAACATAGTCAGGAGCTAAATCTGCGCACTTCTCAGCCAGCAAATCGATTGTGTATCTCAACCCTTCTGGATTTTGTAGCAGCGTCGTAATGTCTTTAAACAGAATTCCAGGTTTAGGAAAATCGGGAATCTCACGAATCAAAGCCTTTAAATCCATAAGTGTTAAACCTACAGCACTGTTCAAAGAGGGGTACGGGTTGGGTTATCGCACAAATTAGCACGCTTGTCACGATAATTTGTTACTTATGGTCACTGAAAGGTTCTTGCCTCTCTAAGTGATCCAAATCTGGATCACTCAAATTTGAGTGATCCAAATTCGAGCGATCCAGAAATGCAATGCCCGATTGCGTTCAGGGTCGGAGGTTTCAACAAGCTGCCAATCATTAAGGAGTCATTAAGTGAGCCCGGTGGCTCCTTGAAGTTTGAACGCGATCGCGCCAACTAGCACGACGAAACCGAGCGCTCTCCGAAAATAGTTAACCCCTTGAAAAACCTCCTGCCATGCCCATGTGAACAAGGAACCAAACGCGACTAAATCTAATCCGGCCTGGATTTTGCCGCTGGTCACTAGAAATTGGAGTAAGCTTGCTGTCCCCCAAACCAAAATTGGCAGGTTTGGTATCTGTGCCAGAACAATCTTGCCCTCACTGTCTCGAAAGGTGCGATCGAACAAAGTATTTTCCATAGGTTTAGGTATCTCAACATCGCTATTTATTTCTGGCTGCATCAGCCCTGCTTGAAATTCTACTTGTACATGCAGTTTGATTGCGATATTTGTCGCTGCAAAATTGATTTTTTCTAGGTTTTGATCGGGGTGTTATAAGCTGAAAGCATGAACGCTTTGCTAAATAGTTGTTGAATGTCCAAGTACAAGTAATGACCCTCGCTAAACATCTTAAAAAGCAACGAATAAAGCATATTATTAGCAGCTATCAACTGAATGGATCAGAGGTTGAAGCTTGCGAAAATGAGCTAGATCAACTGCTAGAGCGGTATCCTTCTGCCTGGATTGAGTTAGCCTTAGCCGATGAGATCGCGCACCATTGGGCAGCAATTCCGATGCCACGCGGACTCGCATTCTTCAATCACGTTCACGAGTCACTTCAGCAGTGGGAACGTACCGGAATTTTCAGCCCTCTCAGTCCTGACGATTTTCAACACATTACTGGACTGAACCCCAGTTCAATCTTTGAACCCTTTGATCCGCCTCCACCCTCGATGGTTCGTCCTCATTGAGGATAGTCCTCTCTAAAAACCGTGAGTAATGATATGAACCTTTCTTCGCCGCGATCTGTCTAATTTCATATCATCTGCGGAGAATGCATCAGTGGTAGCGGATACAATGCGCTTTGCAAGGTTCCAAGAGCAATCAACTCTTTTAGAGCCACAACGCGACGTTCAGAGGAGTGCGGTGCAAGCTAGCGATGACCAAGCCAGAAACTCCGAGCTTTCGGACAACGTGCTGATCCGGCAATGTGTCGCTGGCAACGCGAACAGCTTTCGTTGGTTGTATCAACGTTATCATCAGAAAGTCAGGGCGCTGCTTTATCAGCTTTGCGATACAGCCACCCTTGATGATTTGGTGCAAGAAGTGTTTTTGCGGGCTTGGAAGGGACTGCCGAAATTTCGGCAATCTTCTCAGTTCTCCACCTGGCTGTACCGCATCGCTTGGAATGTCGCTTCAGACCAAAGGCAACTATTAGCAAAGGGGCGATCGCGCTTCGACTCCCTGAAGCAACAGAGCCAGACTCAGCAAGACGCGCCAGACTTGATGCATCTCCACTACCAGGACGTCGTACAGCGAGGCTTGCACCACCTTAGCTTCGAGCATCGCACCATTTTAGTGATGCATGATTTAGAAGACATTGCCCAAAAAGAAATTTCAGATATTTTAGGGATTCCTTTAGGCACGGTGAAATCTCGTCTATTCCACGCTCGCGCTGCTATGCGCCAATTTTTACATCGTGAAGGAGTTCAACTATGACTCATAAACCTCCAGATGATCCAGAGTTAGTCTCGTTTCTCAAGCACCATCGCCCGCTGCCACCGCCTGCGTCTATTTCGCTAGAAGAGCGAATTATGCAGGCAACTCAAGAGAGCCAAGCAAAGCGAGTTGTGCGTCCGATTCGGTGGTGGGCAACATCAGGAGCCGTGGCGGCTGGATTAGTGGTGGCTGTGGCAGCTTACCAAGCCTCACAGCCTGCTCCTACGGATGTCGCTAGCTTAGAAGCGTTTATGGAAAATAGCTGGTTGAATTCGGTATCTGACGTTTCCTCTAATGCCAACGATCGCTCGGCTCAAGAGTTTCTAGCCTTGGTCGAACCGTTGACTGATAATTAATTGGATAAGGAGAGTTCCATGATTCGTCGCATGTCTGCGATCGCTGCTTTAATCGCCGTTTTAGGAGGTGCGATTGCCTTTCGAGCCACAACCCAAGCCGACGCTTCAAAATTAGCCGATTTTTCCGCCGAGCATCTTTTTGCCCAAGCGGAGCCAGAGCGACCCGAAAAACGTCCTGGGATGGGTTGGCTAAAAGAACTCAATCTGTCGGCAGATCAGATGCAGCAGATTCGAGCGGTGCGGGAGAAGTACCGCGATCGCATCCGCACGAGTAAACAGTCAGAACGTCAAGCTCAGCAAGAGCTGCGGAGCTTGATGGGCGGTGACGCGTCTAAAGAGCAACTCCAGGAAAAGTATCGACAAGTCAAAACCTTACGAGAACAGGTTGCCGATGCTCAATTTGAAAGTATGTTAGCCATGCGAGATATACTGACCGTCGAGCAACGTCAGAAGTTTGCAGAACGCATGAAGAAGCAGCGCGATAACCGAGGACGTATGGAAGAGCGCGTTCGGGAGTAAAGGTGAAATTTTTCTATTTGCACGGATTTGCTTCTAGTCCTCAATCGGCAAAAGCCCAAGATTTGCGCACCCAGTTTG
Organism: Myxacorys chilensis; assembly: GCF_059505265.1. Lineage (NCBI taxonomy): Bacteria > Bacillati > Cyanobacteriota > Cyanophyceae > Leptolyngbyales > Leptolyngbyaceae > Myxacorys > Myxacorys chilensis. The sequence goes on from NZ_JCACKG010000253.1 coordinate 43,818, forward strand.
CAACCTTCCGCAGGAATCGCTTCACCTCGGAAGACATCATCTTACAGATTCCCGATCTCAATCAGAATGACTTCACGCACCTAACGCTGAGCCGCCAACTGCAACAAGTTAGAGCCATCCTTCCAGCATCGTCCACCACTATCATTGGTTCAAGCTTTGGAGGATTGACCGCCGCATGGCTTGGAGAGTCTTGTCCCCAAGTTGAACGGCTTGTTCTACTTGCCCCTGCATTTCGCTATCTAGAGCATTGGTTGCCCACGATCGGAGCTGCTCAACTTCAACAATGGCAAGCCGGGCAGCCCCTACTGGTTTATCATCACGGGGAAGGTCGCCTTTTACCCTTGGACTATCAAATTGTCAGTGATCTCCAACAATACAACGAAGCAAATCTACGAAAACCAGTGCCGACGTTAATTCTGCACGGACTTGAGGATGAGGTGATCCCCGTGCAGGTCAGTCGCGATTATGCCCGCGATCGCGCATGGGTCAATCTGGTCGAATTGGACAGCAACCACGCGCTGATCGACCAAAGCAGCAGAATTTGGCAAGAAATCTGTCAATTTTGTTTTCACTAGATTAATATTTATGTACTACTCAATTTAGAGTTAGACACTAGCAAGACCGAAATCTGGGGACGTTAAACACCATTTTTTTCAGAATGTCCCCGATTGATGTATTTACTTTACTTATGTCTGATAAAAACAAGTGATTTTACTCAGTCATTTCTGGATAAATTGACTAAGATTATTGCTTCAAAATGCTCATGTTCCAGCGATCGCAGCGCTGCGATCGCTGGAATGCCTTTACTGGTGGCGCTTTCAATGTATCGGTAAATACGTTAGAGAACGAAATTTGCAGAATTTGAGAGTTTAGGTGATTATCTATCTTGCAAGTGACAACTTCAGAAGAGAATTTCGCTATGTTTGAAAGATAGCGAAATTTATTTCTAAATTCTGATATTGTCCGAACGCTGGTTTAATTCATCCGGCAAGGCATGTCCAGGTTAATCTTTCCAAGGAACTCTTACTATGGAACCTGAATTGAAACAAGTGGAGTATTCAGACAACTCCCCCACTAGTGTCGCTGAGCCTACGACTCCTGCCATTAACCTAGAAGACGCAGGTTCCTTAGCGACAGTCTCTCCTGAGCAAAACGAGCAATGGCGTCAAGTAGGCGAAAAAGCTTACACGATCTTGTCTGCGCTGCCAGAGTATCTAGGAGCGTTTTTCTCGGAATATCGCAAGCCTCTTGTAACGGTGGGTTTAGTTTTCGGATCGATCGTTTCCGTGAAGCTCACCTTAGCCCTCTTGAGTGCAATTAACGATGTTCCCCTTCTGCAACCTACCTTTGAACTGGTTGGGTTAGGATACACCGCTTGGTTTGTTTATCGCTATCTTCTGAAAGCTTCTAATCGTCAAGAACTGGGTCAAGAGTTTGACAAACTTAAGAACCAAGTTGTTGGTAATGAGTAGTCTTTCACCTCTGATATCTTCATCTCGGTGATATGAAATGCTGAAAGGGACGCTTTTTGCGTCCCTTTCTTCGTGTATGACAAGGTTTTTGCGATACAGAACTCAGGTGAGCAATCCTCTGAACTTCGCGATCGCTTTCAGCTCCTTTCTATGCCAATAAGAACCACGATCTAAAATAGGAAATCTTCTATCCCTTTATGCCGCCCTCCATTGTCTCGCCTCATCGTCCTTTCCTCGCTTGACCTTTGACCCAACTTCCTTCATATTCAGTGAATAGATATCTACCAATTTCCTGATTTCTCTACCAGGAAAACGTAACGCTTTATCACAGTCAGACACAGCAGAATCATAAATTGAGTCTGTAGTCATAATTTAGTATTCATTGTTAGGGCGAGTTATGCGACTGAGAGTTCTAGGAGCCATTGGGATCAGTGTAATGATGGCACTGCCTGCTCAAGCACAAGTTACAGAAGTGCAGGTAGGACGAGCGGTAGAAGCCCTTCGCCAAGCCTCAAAGCCAGATAAACCGACTCCCAATCTATATAGCGATTGGCAGGTTGAACCCGCTAACATCGGTCGGTGGTCAAGGCTATGCACAGGACGAGAAGTGACGCCGCTCCAGTTTCAGAATAGTCCTGCAACAGCGCGATCGTTGGTGACATGCGTTGTCCGCGATGTGCTGAAGCAGGAATACAAGGCGAGCCGCAATAATGAATCGCTAGCAGTTCAGCGCCTAGCCGCGTGGTGGCTGACGGGTGATTCTAATCGATACAACAGCCCTGAAGCGTCGCCTTATGTAAAGAAGGTGAGTAGTGCTTACCAGTCCGTAGGGCCGATCGCGGCTGTTCGCAGCCCAGAAACTCCTGCCAAGCCAACCAGTCCAGCCGCGCCCACAACTCCTGACTCAGCGCCGAAGGTTACACCAGAAAAGCAGACAACGTTCTACGATCGCTATATGCAAGCGGGCTATGCTGCTACCCAGAAGAAGGACATGCAGACTGCTATGCTCTACTTCAAACGAGCCTTAGATGAACGTCCACAAGATACCTTTGCATCTCAAGCAATTCGGAACTTGGAGGCAGCCAGCAAGCCCAACCGCGCCACAAATCCTGCCCCTGCTAAGACTGAGCCTGTGAAACGCTAAACTCAGCGTGACTGCGTTTAAATTCTGTTGCCTTTCCACACTGACTCTATTTTTGGCTGAGAGATTGATCTATGAATCCGTTCTTGAAACTTCTGGTCGCAGGCGCATTTCTAGCCTACAGTCCTTCTGCGCTGGCCGTGGAGTGGACTAAAATTACTGAGAATTCTGTTAACGATAAGTTCTTTGTCGATGTCAGTTCGATTGAGCGTAACGATCCGTATGTTTGGTACTGGGAGTATCGAGAGTTTCCAGGGCCTAACAATGCGCTGTTAGACACGACGGTAGAGCAGCCCATTTACGGAGCGGTTATGCGCTGGTCAGTCGATTGTGCGAGTAAGACGCAGCGGCTACGAAAGGTGAATGCCTACACCAAAAATCGGCAGTTGATCCAAAAGTTTGATTATGGGGATAGTGGTGCGCTCAGCCAGCCAAAACGGGGAAGCAGCGCCTTTACGGTAGTGAACTATGTTTGTAGTCCAGAGACAAACGCTGCTCAAACTAAACCAACTCAGCCTTAGAGGATGTTTGAGAAGTCTGGTAAACAGTAAAAAAGCTCACTCAGT